>DAONAB010000194.1:0-6145 GCA_035400805.1 Nitrospira sp.
TCCGGCGGAGGGAGTCGCGCGGCCGTCTTCGGGGCGGCCGTCATGAAGGAACTCGACCGGGTCGGCCTGTTATCGCAGGTTGATGTGCTCTCAGCCGTCTCCGGCGGTGCCCTGCCGGCGGCATCTTATGCGCTGGAAGGATACCGTGACTTTCGTTTTGAAAACGGGTTTGTGGAGCAGGTCGGACGCGATATTCAAGGCGCCGTGGCGGGACCCTGGTATACCGCTCCTCACAATATCGTTCGGTACGCCTTCAGAGACACGGTCCCCGCCGAACCGGTGATCCGTGCTCTGGACGACCAACTGTTTCACGGCGCGACCTTCGCCGACCTCAATCCCTCGCGACCGATCTTATTGTTGAACGCCACGGATGCCCTGACCGGCGATCCCCTGGTCATTGCCGAGGAACGGTTTGCGCCGTTGGAGATTCCCTTGGCGCCGTTCAGTATCGCCAGGGCCGTCTACATGTCTGCGGCTTACCCTGGTGTGCTGGAACCCTTGAAGCTGACGGATGTCCGCGCGGGAATGAATGGCGCATCTGCCAATCCGGTGCTGGCCTATGATGGAGGCGCGGCTGACAATCTGGGGATTCGGACGCTCATGCAAGTCGTAGAGGGGGCGTTGGTCAATCGTTCGATGACCGATCTCTTTCCACAGGGTTGCCTGGTGATCTCCATCGATGCAACGGGTCGCCAGAGGAACGAAACACACACTCCGCTCTCCGCCGCTGCAGCCCTGCTGCGAGGCCATCGCCGCAATGTGTTGGAACTGGCCGGCATTCCTGCATCCCTGCAGGATGTGGCACCGTTCGGGAGCTTTCGGGTGGGGCAGGACGGTGTCGGGGGAACCTGTCGATTCTGGCATGTCGCGCTGCGCCAATTGCCGGACAGTGATCCCTTGGGCGAGTACGTCACGCATATCAAAACGAACCTGGGTTTGTCGGCGGAGGATCAGGCTGCGTTGATTACAGCCGCCGCCAGGCTCGTGGCGAAGGGCCGTCAGGAGATGAACGGAGCGGCCTGGTGGGCGGGTTTCCTGGACACGAAGCCGGCGCTGTTCTCGCATCCATGACCGCGCCGACCGATAGGCATCGCATCTTTGTCACTGGCGGCACGGGCTACGTCGGGGCGCGGCTCATTCCCTTGCTCCGTGAACGAGGGCATGACGTGACGGTCTTGGTTCGCGAATCCTCTGCGAGCAAAGTTCCGGCGGGGTGTCGAGTTGTGATCGGCGATCCACTGAAGGGAGAGACCTTCGCGGAATCTGTCCGAGGGCACGAGACACTCGTGCAGCTGGTCGGCGTGCCCAAACCATCACCCTGGAAAGGGGCGCAGTTTCGCGCGATCGACGGACCCTCGGCCATGGCCGCGGTGCGGGCTGCCGCGTCGACCGGTGTGAACCACTTCGTCTACGTCAGTGTCGCCTCGCCTGCGCCCATCATGCGTGACTATATTGCCGTGCGTCGTGACTGTGAAGAAGCCATCGGGCGAGCCGGCGTGGTCGCCACGATCCTGAGGCCCTGGTACATTCTCGGCCCGGGGCATTGGTGGCCGCTGGCGTTGCTGCCGGTCTATCGTCTGTTGGAACGAGTGCCCGCGACGAGAGAGGCCGCTAGGCGCTTGGGATTAGTCACGATTCGGGAGATGCTCGCAGTTCTGCTGTGGTCCATCGAACATCCTCCGGTGAAGAGCAGGGTCATCGACGTGCCGGAGATCCGGCGTCTGGCACGGAGCGAAATATGAAGCCGATCGCACTCGTCACCGGTGCTGCCGGCTTGATCGGTGGCTATCTCGTCAGAACCGCGCCGCGCTGGGTGCCTGATTGGGAGGTACGAGGCGTGACCAGGGCCGAGGTCGATCTCACCGATCGGGCGCAGGTGGAACGGCTCTGGCATCGTCACCGGCCGGACCTCGTCATCCACTGCGCGGCGTTGAGCCGTACCGGTCTGTGTGAGCAGGATCCCGCGCAGGCCCGGCTGATCAATGTCGAGGCGACCCGGATTCTGGCCGACCTCGCGCGCGACGTGCCGTTCATCTTTCTTTCCACCGACCAGGTGTTTGATGGCGCGAAAGGGCAATATATCGAAACCGATGCGGTCCATCCGCTCAACGTCTACGCGCAAACGAAGGCCGAGGCGGAGCAGATCGTGCTGGCGAATCCGGCTCATGCCGTCGTGCGTATTGCCCTGACAGCGGGAACGTCACCGACGCGCGACCGGAGTTTCGTCGAAGACATGGTGCGGTCGGCGGCGAAGGGGGCGAAGCTCACATTGTTTACAGATGAGTTTCGCTGTCCATTACCGGCTGGTGCCCTGGTGCGGGCGTTGTGGGAATTCGGCGTCCAGCGCCGAGCGGGCCTGTATCACGTGGGTGGTCATGAGCGACTATCGCGCTGGGAAATTGGAGAGCTGCTGGCGACGCGATTCCCGGCATTGCGTGCCTCGATCCAGCCTGGTTCAGTGGCCGACTATCATGGCCCGCCGCGTCCGCCGGATCTTTCCATGCGCAGTGAGAAGATGCAGGCGCTCCTGTCGTTTCGCCTGCCGGGATTTCGCCAATGGCTGAAGGAGAATCCGTTGGAGCGCGACGACCCTTGGGACTATCCCGTTCGGTAGATTCTTGCGAAATCAGTGCGGCAGCGTGCGAATGTACGCCAGCACGTTCTTGATGTCGCGGTCGGAGAGCAGGCCTTTCCACGAAGGCATGTTCGGTTTGCCTTCGTGAATGGTGGTGAGCAACGCGCGGTCTGATTTCTTCCTGGTTGCAGGCGCCGTCAGGTTGGCCGGATCAGGGCCGAGCAACTTATACCCATCCCCTTTTCCTTCTGCGCCATGGCACCCGGCACAGTGCTTCGTGAACAGCCGTTTCCCCTGTGCAAGAGGATCGGTCTTCCGCGTCGCATCGTTGCCGGCATCCGACTGATTCACTACTGCGCCGGCAATTGTCAGGACGACTACGAGGGTCGCGACGATTGTTCTATTCATGTTGGTTCCTTCGTTGATCGAGCCCACGCGCGCTTGTGATGTGACCAATCATACGCTCGCTGAGAGGGCAATGCCATTCGATCTTCTCCATCGTGTGTTGCGGTGGCCGCCGTAGTAGAATCATCCGACCACGTACCATACGCGCTGTGCCTTCGCAGTTCACCTCGATCACTGATCGCATGATGGCGACAGACCCACTGTCACTTCTCATGACCGCCTGGGCCGCTTCGGCGCTCCTGATGGTGGTCCTCTGGCTGCTCGAGCGGCGCCTCCACAATCTGGCTCTTGCCGATGTGGGCTGGTGTTACGGCTTGGCCCTGGTTGTGCTGTGGTACGCCACCGCTGCTCAAGGTGAACCGGCGAGGCGCCTGTTAGTCTGCGGGATGATCGTGCTCTACGCCACACGCCTCGGCACGCATGTGCTCCTCGATCGGCTGTGGGGACAATCGGAAGACGGTCGCTACCGTGCGCTGCGATTGCAATGGGGCGAGCAGGGCCCACTGCGCCGGTTCTGGTATTTTCAATTGCAGGCTGCGGCCATCGTCTGGTTCTCCCTTCCTCCGCTGGTCGTCATGCAGAATCCCCATCCGCCTTTTCATCTCGTGGAACTCCTGGGCGTGCTCCTTTGGCTGGTCGCGGTGACAGGGGAGGCAGTGGCCGATTGGCAGTTGGCGTCGTTTCGGCGTCAACCCTGGAATCGGGACCGCGTGTGCCGGGAGGGGCTCTGGTACTACTCGCGCCACCCCAATTACTTTTTCGAATGGCTGCACTGGTGGAGTTACGTCGTGATGGGGCTGGCGAGTCCGTTGGGTAATTGGGGGCTGACGCTGATTGGTCCGCTGACGATGGGGTGGGCGCTCCTGAAGGTCACCGGCATTCCCTGGACTGAGGCACAGACCATGACGAGCCGGGGGGAGGAGTATGCCACCTATCGCCGCACCACAAATGCGTTTTTTCCCTGGTTCCCGCGCCGGCCCTGACAGGAGGCCGAAGTCGGCGTCCTCGTTTATGGTGTGGCGAGTTCGGTCAATCGCGCGCGGGCCGTCTTGGCGGCGGGACTGTCTGGGTAGTGACGGATGATGTCTTCGTACAGTTCCTTCGCATGGGCCTTGTTGGTTTGTCGTTCTTCAAATTGGGCGGTTTCGAGCATTTGCGACGCCTGGTCCGGGCCGCAGGCCGAACTGCTCAGGATCAGGACGAGCATGGGCCACGTCAGTTTTCTGTTCATGCGGCGGTCCTTTCGATCGTCGATCGCGGAGTGTGCTCATTGGAGTGTGAGCCAGGGCCGCAGCCGTTTCAAGTGGGGCACAGAGACGCAGGTGCCGCGTTACGAGGCGGACTCTTCCCGGATGCCATACCGAGGAGAGGTAATGGCTTCGCTGCGGCAGCGGGGACACCGGCTGGGCCGGGTGAGCCTGGTGCGATCGCGGAAGGTGTACGTACAGTCCTGACAGTGCGACGGTTCCAGCAGAAATGTTCGTGACGCGTTGCGAGCCAGAGATTTGACGATGTGGGTCAGATGGTCTTCCACCTGGCGCTCCGGCATGCCAAGGAGCTGGGCTAATTGGTGAGAGGATAACAAGGTGCCGGTCAACAGCGTCATGATCCGCTGTCGTGGTGTCTGCGGTGGAGTGATCATGTCGTTTTGATTGTAGGTGAACCGCCTGCCGATGAAAAGGCAGGCATCAGCCACCGCGATCTTGTTATACTACGCGAAACCGCCTGTGCATTCGGCGCAGAGAAAGACGCCGCTATGAGTGGATCGCAGTGGGACGAGATGGCCGACTTGGCCTTGTCTCGTGTGCGCGCGGCCGGAGTCGACTATGCGGATATCCGCCTGCTCGACACGACGACGCGAACGATCAGCGGTGAAGACCGGCGCATCGCCCACATTCGTGAGTCCACCGATCGAGGGTTCGGCATCCGTGTGCTGCACCGCGGCGCCTGGGGTTTTGCCGCCAGCTCCATCATTTCACTCGAAGAAATTCCTCGTGTCGCCGATCTGGCCGTAGAAATTGCGAAGGGCTCGGCGTCGCTCGCGATTACCAAAGTTCACCTGGCCCCCGAGCCGGTGCATCGAGACCGGATCGTCACGTCCTGCCGCGTAGATCCCTTCGCCGTTCCATTGGAAGAACAGACCGCCCTGCTGCTGAGCACGATGGAGATGATCCAGCGGTATCCGGGCGTGGTGAGAAGTCACGCCAGTCTGTGGGCTCAACGGGATCGCAAACTGTTCGTCTCGACCGAAGGCTCGCATCTGGAGTTCAACCTGCTGGCGATGCAGGGCGACTGCACGGCGACGGCCGTGCACAACGGACGATTTGCGAGCCGGTCGTTTAATACACCACATCTGCGTACAGGCTACGAACTCGTGCGCGACGCCGACTGGGCTCGTGAAGCGGCACGCATTGCGGAACAGGCGGTGGAGAAAGTGCGGGCTCCGGCAATCGAGGCGGGACGGTACGACCTGGTACTCGATCCCGAGCATCTGTCCCTGACAATGCATGAGTCCTGCGGCCATCCGAGCGAACTGGATCGCGCCCTCGGGTACGAAGCCAACTATGCCGGCACCAGTTTTCTCACGCCCGACAAGCGCGGCACATACCGGTATGGCTCGCCTCACGTGAATCTCGTGGCTGACAACACGGAACCGGACACGCTGGCGGCGACCGGGTATGACGACGATGGCGTCAGTTGCCAGAAGTGGGACATCGTGCGAGACGGCATCTTCGTGGGGTACTGCACGAATCGCGAAGTGGCGCCGAGAATCAAGGAAGAGCGTTCACGCGGGTCGAACCGGGCCGACAGCTGGGGGTCGGTTCCCATGGTGCGGATTGCGAACATCGGCCTCGAACCGGGCACCTCCACGCTCGATGAGCTGCTGGCCGACGTGAAGCGGGGCATTTATATCGAAGGCCACGGCTCCTACAGTATCGACCAGCGGCGATACAATTTTCAGTTCGGCGGCGATGCCTTCTGGTTGATTGAAAACGGCCGGCGGACGCACATGGTACGGGATGTCATCTATCACGGCATCACGCCGGAGTTCTGGGGCCGCTGCGACGGCGTCGCCGACGCGAGCCACCGTCGCCGTTATGGTTTCATCACCTGCGGGAAGGGCCAGCCCGGCCAATCGGGCTGGATGACTCACGCTGCGTCCCA
>DAONAB010000195.1:0-6132 GCA_035400805.1 Nitrospira sp.
TTCGTCGCCTGAAGGATCCGCGCCTCTTCCGATACGTGGACTTCGTTACGCTCGATGACGGCGAACGCCCCTTTCTGTGCCTGCTCGACTTCCTGGCGGGAGGGCGAACACACAACAGTCTCTGCCGGACTTTTGTGCTGGCCGAGGGGGAAGTGGTATTTCGAAACGGCAACACCGAACCGGACCTGCCGATGCATGAACTCGGCACGCCCACCTACGAAGGGCTCCCGCTGGGCCGTTATCTTTCAATTCTGGACAGCCTCAACCCGATGCACCGGCTCTGGTCGGAAGGCCACTGGAACAAACTGACCGTCGCGCACGGCTGCTACTGGAAACAATGCACCTTCTGCGATGTCGGGCTGAGCTACATCGCACGCTATGAAATGACGCCCACCGATGTCTTGATTGGACAGATCGAGGCGTTGATCCAAGAAACCGGTCAACGCGGGTTTCACTTCGTCGACGAAGCCGCGCCGCCGGCCGCACTCAAAGCGCTTGCGCTTCGCCTGCTGGAAACGAATCAGACCATTTCCTGGTGGGGGAACATTCGCTTCGAGGAAGCATTTTCACCGGACCTGGCCAGGCTCCTGGCCGCATCCGGTTGCATCGCCCTCACGGCCGGACTTGAAGCAGCCTCTGACCGTTTACTGAAACAGATGAAAAAGGGAATCACCGTGGACCAAACGGCCAGAGTTGCTGCGGCATTCCGTCATGCCGGCATTCTGGTCCATGCCTATCTCATGTACGGACTGCCGGGGGAAACCATCGCCGACACGGTGGACTCTCTCGAACGTGTCCGGCAATTATTTGCAAATAATTTATTGCAGTCGGCCTTCTGGCACCGCTTCACCGCCACCGCGCACAGCCCGGTGGGACTCAATCCCGCCGCGGAAGGCATCACGATTCTCGGGCCAACATTCGAAGGATTCGCCGAAAACGATCTCCGTCATGCCGACCCCAGCGCCTCGTGCCCATCCTGGCTTGGTGAAGGCCTCCGCACGGCAATCCTCAATTACATCGAGCAAGCCGGACTCACCGTGCCGGTCCAACAGTGGTTTCCCCAAGCTGTGCAACCCCCTCGCGTGCCAAAAACCTGGCTGACTCGGGCGCTAGCCGACGTGGTCCCTGAACCGCTGACCGCCGAGCGGCGGTGCGTGTGGATCGGTGGCCACCCTGTCATAGCGGGACAAGGCACCATGCGCACCAAGATCATCCTGCCGACACGCATGGAGGATTTCTCGATCAGCGTCTCCTCCGATCAGGCCGCATGGCTGGTCGATCTGCTTCAGAATGCCAGTCCCTCACCGAACCGGACCGGCCGCGACTATCCCCGCTTCGCTGAAGCGCGAGAGCGCTTTCCTCGCACCGGTGCACGTGGATTCGATCGATTTGCCAAAACCGCTGCCTGGCATAACACTCGCCGGGCGGGATTGCTCCTGGTCTAAATCCGGCGGGCTCCTCATCACGTCGACAGAGCCCTTGCTCACGTCCACATGTCAGAAGCAGCATGCCGGCCATAGCATGGTGTGTGTTGCCTCCCAGACGACGCGGGTTATAGCCGGGAGGATCTCGCGCTCCAATACAACAAGAGGAGTCGGCCTGCCGGCCGACTCCTCTTGCTCTACCTGCACAATGGCAGTGACTGGTACTGCTACTTGTTGGGTTGCGGTGTCAGTCGCAGATACGGCTTTACGGACTTGAAACCCTTGGGGAACAGGGTCTTGGCTTCGGCATCGTTCACCGCCGGGGTGATGATGCAATCCTGGCCGTCCTTCCAATTCACGGGGGTGGCCACTTTATATTTTGCGGTCAATTGCAGGGAATCCACCACCCGCAGCAATTCATCGAAATTTCTCCCGCATGACGCCGGATAGGTAAGCATCAGCTTGATCTTCTTGTCCGGGCCGATCACAAACACCGAACGCACCGTCATACTGTCCAGCGAGTTCGGGTGAATCATATCGTACAAGTTGGCGACCTTTTTTTCGGGATCGGCGATGATCGGATAGGTCACCGTGCAGTTCTGCGTCTCGTTGATGTCTTTCATCCAGCCGCGATGCGAATCGAGCGGGTCGACGCTGATGGCCAAAATTTTCACGCCACGTTTGTCGAATTCGCCCTTGATTCTGGCCATGTAGCCCAATTCTGTCGTACACACCGGGGTATAGTCCTTCGGGTGCGAAAACAAAATCCCCCACCCGCTGCCCAGCCATTCATGGAAATTCACCGTCCCGTCGGTCGTTTCTGCTGTAAAATTCGGGGCATCATCGCCCAATCGTAATCCCATGATTTCCCTCCTTACATATCTGGTCGAACGTGGTGAAGCAATGAACACATCAGAGCCGACAACGGCGTAAGACTACCGTGTCTACGCGGCGAGGCGCAAGCGGGAAGCGCCTCCAGCGCCGCCGCATGGGTGTGCCGACAGGCGGAGGAGCCACGACAACCACATGCTTCTCAAGTTTCGGCTCGTGGATCCGATAAGGAACACAGGTGCCAAAGGAGCTCCCATGGACAACACGAAACCACCTGCGACAGGACTCAGGATCGCCAACGATCCCATGTACCGTTTACTTCGCGAGGGGTGCATCAAGGAATTTAACGTCAAACGCGCCACGGGCGAACCGGTCGACCTCACCCGGTGCGATCTGCGCGGGCTGGATTTGCGCGGATTGGAAGTCGATGGGTTGGATTTTAGCGAATGTTATTTCCGGCAGGCGGACCTTCGTGGCATCGATTTCCGCAAGGCCAAGCTGGAAGGCGCCAGCATCAATGCGGCAAAAATTTCCGGCGCGTATTTCCCGATCGAATTGACCGCCAGTGAGATCGAACTGTCGCTGCTGCATGGCACGCGCATGCGATACCAACCCAAACCGTAGCCTCTCCACCAGGCCATTCAGCTCCCCGTCAAACTCAAATGCACCTGAATCTGCGGCTTGTCCGATGCCGCCAGTTCAGACTCGACCAAAAACACCCGCTCATCCGGCAGGTGGCCCTGCTCGATCAGATGTTCGCGGATGGCTTTCGCACGCTCTTGCGCCAAGGCGCGCAGTTCAGAATCGTCCACCGTCATGGCCGGAAACAGTTGCTGCCGGAGTTCGTCGGCCGTCAGCACCCGCTCAACGGATTTTCCACCGGGAAGATCTTCCCGCTTCATCGGCTGCTTACCCAACTTCTCCGCATACAGGTCACTCAGCAGCTCGAACTCCCGCGAAGGAGACGGCACGGCTTGCAGGTTCTTCGTGCCTCCCTGGGTAAACCGCCGCTGGACTTCAGCCGCAATCTTCTGCAGGGCAAGCGCTTGCCGGTCCCGTGCCGGGTCAGCCACCCCCGTGACGTCCACTCGTAGCGCCGGCCGCTCCTCCAGAGCCTTGGCAATCGATTCCAGCTTTCGTTGCTCCGTCGATTCGAGGCTCTCGCTTCCCGCCTGAAACTCCACAAACTGCAAGTCTTCTCCCCCGCCGCCGACGAGTCCGCCCAACGCCGAAAAGGGAGAGGTCGCGACTTTGGTGAGCAGATTCACCAGCGCATTCAACACCACCCGACCATACCGAAAATCCGGTTCGTTCAAATCTCCCCGTACCGGCATATCGATATCGATCCGGCCCCGCCGGTCCTTCAACAGGCCCACGGCCAAGCGGACCGGCAAGGTCGTCGCATCGGGGCTGTCGGTTTTCTCGCCGAACGTCAACTGATCGACGAGCAGCTTATTCTCCCCGACCAATTGTTGTTTGGAGATTTGATACATGAGATCCAGCGACAGTTTTCCCTTGGTGATCGGATACCCCACGAACTTGCCCGCGTAGGGCGACACCGCGGTCAAATCCACTCCCTGGAACACGAACGTGAGATGCGTAAACGTATCTTCGCTCAGCGGATTGATCTGTCCCTGGATCTTCAGCGGCGCGACCTCGTCCACCTTTCCGGCCAAGGCCACCTCTGCCTTGGCAATCTGCCGTGACGACAGGCCCTTGATCGTGCCTGTCAAATCCGTGATGCCGGTGGTCACGGTGGGGGTAATCGATTCATCGATGAACGTCGCCGACAAGTTGGTCAACCGGACGGCGGCGATCTCAACCGGCGTGGGGGCTGCGGGCTTCTTGGGTGCATCCGGTTCGACGGGCTTCGATGTGGGAGCCGCCGAGGCATCGGACGGACGCAGCACCCGCGACAGATTGGTGGTCCCGTCCTTGCTTGTGACCAGACGTATTGCCGGATCCCGTAACGCAATCTCGCCGATCTTGACCGTGGTCGGCGCCACATCCAGCGCCATCTTGCTCAAGCTGAGAGCGGTCCATCCAAGGAACTCCTTCGATGCAACCCGATCGGCCAGGTGAAGCTTGTTGAGCCCGGCCTGGCCCCTGTACTCCAACATCGGCTCTGCTTCATGGCGGCTCCGATAAACGAGCTCTCCGTCCAAGGTGAATTCACCGTCGAGGATCTGAAGCTGAACGAAGGGGTCGACATAGGGCTGGAACGGCTGCAGGGAGATATGATCCAGCTTAAGCGCCAGCGCGGCTTGCAGGGAATCGAGACGGAGCGTCCCCTTGCTTTCGAACGTGCCCTGCTGGTTGAGCCGGAAACCGGCCGCCACCGGCATCGCCCCCTTAAACGGCACGTGCAGGTCGTGCATTGCCAGATGCAGATCGTCGAACGTGAGTTCAATCGGCGTTGCAAGACTGCGATCCTCAAAGGCCACCTGAGTGCGTGCGACCTCCACCGCCTGCACGGCCACCTTCCAGGGTTGCCCTGTTTCGGTAGCCGGAGGTTCCGGCTGTGCCGGTACTTCCGGCGTGACGGCAATCGGCGCAGAGAGCGACTGAAAGTTGACCGTCTTATCCTGTCCAAGCCAGGCGCGAATCTCGGCGCCGGTCAAGGCTACAGTGCCGATTCCCAACTCGCGCTTCGACAGGTCCATGCTGATGCCATCGATCCCGAAAGAAGGCACGGTCAGCACCGGCTCGCCACTGCCTGCTTCCGACAGCCGGAAATCCGCCAACTGCACTTTGCCCTCTGTCATCCGCAAATTGACCGGCGCAAGGTGCGTATCGAAGTGATACCGGGCATCGACCAATAATGTCCCGCTCAGGATATCGAAGCGAAACCGGTCGCGAAGACTGGGCCAGAACGTATTAAGGCTCACATGCGACAACGTGACATGCCCGTCCGACTCCAAGGGATCAAGGTGTAAGTTCCCTTCCCACGCCAATACTTCGCCTTCTCCGAACTCTGCGGTAAAGGCATAGGCGTTTTCGCCTCCTCGCCGGCTGCTAAAGTTTCGCACTGAAATTTCAATGGGCACCACATCGATCGTGATCGGCCTTTTCTTGGAGTCGTCCCGATATTCGATGACCCCGCGGTGAATACTCAGTAGCCGGATCTCAACCGGCGGCATCGCCCCCTTGCTGGATGGGTCCGCCGGCGGCGCAGTCTGATCCGTCCCTTCAGAATTGGGGGGCACCAGCCCGAGCAGATTAAGTTTCCCGTCTGCCTGTAGATGCACCAGTCCGAACGGGAGGGTCAGACGAATCTCATCGAACACATATGAGGAGCGGAGCAGCGAGGTGGCTTCGAAATCTATCAACAGCTCCTGGAAGCCCAGCATGGGCGTGCGGTCCGGCTCCTGAATCTCAAACCCCGTGAGCCCCACAGAAAAGGCAAACGGATTGAGACGGATGTCTTCAAGTACGACAGGATGCCTCAACCGTTCAGACAAGGCAGGGATGCCGTAGGTCTTCACGGCGTAAGGAGCCACGACAAAACCTAACAGCGCATAACAGGCCACCAGGCCACTGAGAACATAGAAAAGGGTTCGATACCGGGAGAGGAACGTCATGTCAGGCACACATTGGACAGGTGGGGGCACTCCTTTGGAACAACCAGCGGGCCTCTGCTTGCCAGCTCCTTCGAACGGCGTCGTGAGTCACAACCGATGGAGTGCGAAGGATAGCTACTACAACCGCCTAGAACAAGGAGAAAATGTCTCGTGGGTTACCTCTACGTGGAGACCATGTTGCCTGTCCGTCGGTCTCAGCATTGGCAGTACACCGGGAGTGAGACCGGGCATTTCATGGCATTATTGCATTGGGAGACTGCCTGAGGAATGGTCCGGTCTGTGCGGAGCACATGACA
>DAONAB010000196.1:0-6061 GCA_035400805.1 Nitrospira sp.
GCGGTGAGCCGCCTCACGGCGCTTACCGATCCCCGTGGTTTGATTACCCAGTTCCGCTACGATGGACTAAACCGCGTGACAGAAATCGCCGATGCCCGGCAAGGCCTCACGCACTTTACCTATGATCCCAACGGCAACCTGCTGACCGTCACGGATGCGAAGAACCAAACGACGGCGTACACGTACGACACGATGGACCGGCTCAAGACACGGGCGGATGGGCTGAACCGGACCGAGACCTATGCCTACGACCCGGCCGGCAATCTCGCCTCGTTCACGGACCGCAAAGGCCAACAGACCACCTTTCAATACGATGCATTGAACCGCCGCATCCAGGCGACCTATCCCGATGCTACCACGCGATTTACCTACGATGCCGTCGGGCGGCTGATCCATGCTGCGGACACGGCGCCTGGGGCGGGCGCGCTCGACTTCAGGTACGACAGCCTAGACAGACTGATCCAAGAAATCACCGGCCAAGGTGCGGTCGCCTATCAATACGATGGGCTGGGTCGTCGAACGAGTCTGGTAGCGAATGGATTGGTGCCGGTGACGTATGGCTATGATGCCGCTTCGCGGTTGACTCAAGTCGCGCAAGGTGTTCTTGCCGTAGGTCTTGGCTACGACAATGCGAACCGTCGGACCAGTCTGACGTATCCGAATGGCACGAGTACCAGCTACGCCTACGATGTAGCTTCGCGTCTGACGAATATGACGCACAATGGCCCGAGTGGCCTCATCGAGGGGTTGGCCTACACCTACGATTCAGCCGGAAACCGGACCAGTTTGGCTCGCGCCAATGCTACGGCGTCGTTGTTGCCGAATGCCGTCGCCTCGGCGACCTACGACGCGGCCAATGAACAAATCGCCTTCGCCGGCGCGACGTTAACCTATGACCAGAACGGAAATCTCACGAATGACGGTGTGAACATGTACATCTGGGATATGCGGAATCGGCTGATTGGTCTCAGCGGTGGGGCCATGGCCAGCTTTCAGTATGATCCCATCGGGCGGCGAACGAACAAGATCATTAATAGCGTCGCCACGCAGTTTTTGTACGATGGTGTCGATATCATCGCCGAAATTGGGGGAGGCGCAGTCGGGGCCAATTACTTACGATCACTAATTATCGATGAACCGCTTATTAGGCAGACTAGCGAAGGGAATGAGCAGTACCATATGGATGCCCTGGGGAGCAGTTTGGCGTTGAGCAGTTCGCAGGGCAATTCGGTAACGGCCTATGCGTATGAGGCTTTTGGAAAAACGACGGTGATTGGTTCGTCGTCGAATTCGTTTCAATTTACCGGCCGAGAAAACGACTTCCCCGGACTATCTTTTTATCGATCTCGGTATTATTCGGAAAACCGTGGTCGTTTTCTGAGTTCCGATAGGGTTGGGTTGGCCGGAGGGCTAAATGTATATGCATATGCTGCGAATAACCCTGTCCGGTTCAGTGATCCTTGGGGGCTATGGTCTGCCGAAGGACACAATAAGTTCCTCACCGATCGATTCGGCGGAGGGATGGATCCTGAGTTACTAGCACAAGTTTTGGCTGGGAGTGCGTCTGTTGATGCGCCTGCCATGCAAACACCCAGATTTGCACCAATGCATGCTATGACTTCGGATGTATTTCCAACAGAGAAAGTAGCCAGAAAAGCCATGTGCGATTTTGTTAATAATAATATGAATGCGTTTCGTAACTATCTCAACAACAATGAACCTGCCATAGCTTATCATCACCTAGGCCAGGCTTTGCATCCGGTTATGGATACGACCTCGCCTGCTCATCGTGGATTTCAGTATTGGCGCCTACCGCATTCTAAGGCTGAACTTGATGAGCATATAGCGCAAGAAACGTTGGACACGATTACTCCAGACCTTGAGAGGCAAACACTCAGTCTTATGAATGCTACGTTGAGCGGTGATTACTCTGTCTTGGGATGTGGGAAGTAAGCAAGAATCGTTATATGGAGCTGTAGGCAGGTCTGCCAGAGGTTAGCATGCATGTTCGCAAAGGCGGCGCCGACTCCATCAGTATCGACATAATTTTTGTGGGCACATTGTTTTTCTGCATGATTCCCGCTGATGCGCAGGCTAGTGGCATGGCAATATTTTATATTGCTTATTGGGTAGTTGGGTTCTCCCAACTGCTCCCACTGCTTTTGCTGTGCTCGAGAAGAATGCAAGGCCGATGTGTGCCGGCAAGTCTGGCGTATCTGGGTATAGTAGCGACGCTTTGGAATTATGTTGTGCTTGCCCTTCCACAAGATCTTGTCCTCAAATTTAGTGAGGCCGAATGGTTCTCAAGAACCATTTACAGAAAAAGAGAATATCTGTTGGAAAAGTTTGGTCCTGACTATGGCAAAACACTTTTCGACGTATTGACGTTTTATGTTCCCCTTCTTTTGCCCCCCATGTTGGCATGGGGCATTTATTTGTTGTTAAGGCGAAAGGTATCTCATACGCCTGTCCAGTAACTGCATTCATGCAGATAATTGCTGGCTTCTTTGGTGCGAGAAATAAGCTAGTGCGGGCCAGATTGCCGATGATAGCCGTAGCTGAACGAGAAACGATGAGTATCGAAGTATGCGTGGGCGCAACTGATAGCGTGACGACGATCACGGATGCGTTGAACCAGGTCACGGCGTTCGGCTACGACCTCGCGAACGGGAATCTCCTCACCGTCACGGACCCCCTCAACCACGTCACCACCATAGCCTATAACTCATTCGGGCAGCCCGTTTCGGTGCAGGGACCGATATCTCTGAACCGCCCACGACGTTTGCCTATGACCCCAATGGCAATCTCCTCACGGTGACGGATGCCAAGAACCAGATCACGACCTACACCTACGACAACATGGCCCGCCTCAAGATGCGGGCGGATGCGTTGAATCGGGGCGAGATCTATGGCTACGATTTTTCAAATGTGGCAGCTACGTTTGAACCAAAAGGATGTTAAATTGCTTCTTCCTCTGAATCGGCGGATGGTCCCACACCTGCTAATTAGTCTGGTGTTGGTGGCGGCATTGATAGTCCCGGTCTCGCTTCCTGCCGATACCGCCCAATATTTTTACGATGAGCTCGGTCGGTTGGTGGGCGTGGTCGACGGCCAGGGGAACACAGCCAGGTACGTCTACGATGAAGTCGGCAATCTCCTGTCTATTCAGCGCTTCTCGACGAGCGGGACGGGGATTGGGCTCTTTGTTGTGGCGCCGGGCAGCGCACGAGTCGGCACGACCATTATGCTGCAGGGGTTTGGGTTTACGAGCCCACCCGCCAGCAATCAGGTCCAGTTCAACGGCATCTCAGCGACCGTCCTCTCCTCAACTGCGACCACGCTTGTGACGACGGTACCACTCGGTGCGGCAACCGGACAGGTGACCGTGACAAATGCCAACGGTTCGGCGACGAGCCCGCAGCCCTTCACCGTATTCGTACCGCCGATTATTTCGGGTGTGCAGCCTTCCACGGTCCCCAAGGGGACTACCACCCAACTGGTCATTGCCGGGTTCAACCTGGACGGGGCCTCCAGCGTTACTTTTGCTCAAAGTGGTCTGAGCGCGACGGTACTTCCCAGCAGTACCGCGCAGAGCCTGGTGGTGAATTTGGCGGTGGCGGGCACGGTGCCGGACAATACATATTCCTTTTCTGTGACCACGCCGGCCGGAACCACGCAGAGCGGTACGGTTGTGGCGCGTGTGGCGCCGGCGATGACGACGTTCCACGTGGCGAAGCCGGTCAGTGTGTTCAAGCCATGAGGGTGGTTTCATGCTTTGGTTCGATGCCATTGTACAAAGGGAGGCGCAGGCCATGAGGCGATGGAGTGTGTGTGTGGCGGTCCTGCTGCTGTCCAATTGGACGACGGTTGGATGGGCACAGACCTTTCTCAGTGGCAGCACCGGGGCGGACGGCCCTTTTCAGCCTACCGCCAACACGACGTTGCCGGTTCCCACGAGCGGGATATTCCATTTCACCACCGTGACGATTCCCACGGGGGTTACTGTCACGTTCACGCCCAATGCTACGAATACTCCGGTCGCAATTTTGGCTACGGGCGATGTATCCCTTGCTGCCGGCTCGATTGTGAATGTCAGTGGGCAACCGGGTACTCCCGGATCGTCAACGGGACCTCTCGTCAACCCCGGTGGGTCTGGAGGACCAGGGGGATTTCGCGGCGGGCAGGGTGGGGTCCGTGCACCGACGGGCCCCGTGACGTTCCCCTCTGCCGGCCAGGGCCCTGGCGGCGGCGGGCTCCCAACCTATCCGCCTCCACAGTTCGGCGGATGCGGAGTCGGAGGTACCTATGGAACGCCGTCGACTTTTACCTCGTTGTTATCGTTCTTCGGAGGGTCCGGTGGTGGGGGACAAAATGGATACCCTGGGTCCACGAGTGTGTCCGGTTCCTCAGGCGGCGGCGGTGGTGGGGCCATTCTCATCGCGTCCTCGACTCGCATTACGGTGGCCGGCGCCATTCAAGCCAATGGCGGCCGGGGTGGAACTGCTTCCAACCTTACGGTTTTGACGGCAGGTTCTGGAAGCGGTGGGGCCATCCGGCTTGTGGCTCCGGAAATTGCCGGAAGCGGTTCGCTCGTTGCGAGGTCGGAGGCCATTGGGTGCGAAGCCGGAAGCCCGGGCGTGATTCGATTGGAAACCAGCCGTGGCCTTTTTTCGGGGACCACCAACCCGGTGGCCTCCGTCTCTACCACTATGAGCCCCGTTGCTCCAGGGAGTACGCCTCCGTTGGTCAATCTACCGACCTTAGCGATCAGTTCAGTGGGCGGCGCGGGGGTGCCTGCCAACCCGGTCGGACTATTTGGGGTTGCCGATGTCACCATTCCCCTAGAGATCACGAATCCGGTGACCGTGACAGTTGTCGCCACCAACATCCCGGTTGGAACGACCTTTCAGGTCAAGCTGATCCCGCAGGCTGCGGCTCCCACGACCCTCACCAGCTCTGCCTCGGTCGGCACGTTTGGATTGTCTACCGCGACAGCCACATTGAATCTTCCGCCAGGACAAGTGAGTGTCTTACATGTTTTCGGGAGTGTGGCTCTGCCTCAGGTCGCAGGACTTGTTCCGGTCATCGACGGTGAGCCTGCCGAACGGGTTTTCGTGGCGGGTGGGTTGAATGAGCCTTCAACGACCATGGTGGTGACGAAGTCCGGCAAAGAAGCGCCCCTGTCGCAGCTTTCAGCAGAAGACCAGGTCAAGGTGGCAAGAGCGTTCGATGCCATGCGCATCAGCGCGCCATGAGTAATTTGATCATTGCGCAGCATCTTCCAGAAGGCTATTGCTTTGGATTGTGGCTCGGCGAGTGCTGCTCGTGCTTCCGTCCGTATCCAAGAGACGCGTTCGAGCTTCTTGTGATGCGTTCACTCTCTTCTCGATACACTATCAAATAAAATGAAACCGGAGTCTTGTGCTGAGCTATAACTGACGAGTGTGCCCTCACGGGCTGTTCTGCGTCTCACTGTCCTCAGAATATGTTTAAGAATATGACGAAGAAACGTTCGGGACGGCTGCCCCATGCCTGAGTGGGTAGGCAGTCGGTTAGCCGTGCTACGGCGTCAACGGATTAGTCAGCGGCCGGCTGTTTTCTGTTCCATCCAACGGAGCCATGCCTTCTTGCGGCAGGATGCGGAAATGGGTGACGGCGAAGGAGACGGCTTGCCCCACGGTGAAACGGCAGCGCCGGAATTCTTCCTTGTTCATGCGGGAGCGGAGAATCAGCCCATCCGGGGTTTCAATTTCGAGCCGGTAGGCTACCCCGAGAAAGTAAATGTGGCGCAGCTTCGCTTGCTGTCGATACCGCGCGGGATCTTCGGCGACTTTGACATAGTACGGTCGAAATCCGACCTGGAGTTTCTGGCCGTCGGAGAAGCCGGTCGCAGGAAATTCGAGTGAGCCGACCTGCACCTGGCCATGCCGCACCACGCCTTCCACGATATTCATCGAACCGATAAAGCGGGCGACGAATTCAGTAGCCGGCTCTTCATAGACATCCGCGGGAGATCCGGCCTGTTCCAATTTGCCTTTGGAGAACACGATGATGCGGCCGG
>DAONAB010000197.1:0-6058 GCA_035400805.1 Nitrospira sp.
CGACTCGGTGCGACGGGGCGTGCTGCACGCGCAGCCTCGGGGCGTCGGGGGCAGACTCGCTGCCGATAACCGCCGTGCTGGCAGTGGTGAGTATCGCCTATGCATTCGGCGAGGGGACCGGGCGACTGGCCTGCTTGAGTTTCGGGTGCTGCTACGGCGCGCCTCTGGAGCAGAGCCATCGATCGCTCTCCACCTTGTTCGCCCGCCACCATGCAGCCTTTGCGGAATCCACCCGAAAGGCTGCCTATGAACGACATCTGGAAGCGATTCCCCTGATTCCGGTTCAAGCCATGACCGCTGCCGTCTGCGTGGCTGCGGGAATCGTCGGGTTGTGGTTGTTTCTCCAAGGGCACATGCTCGCGGCATTTCTCGTCACGGTCCTGGTCACGCAGGTGTGGCGAGTCGTCTCGGAGTATCTGCGCGCCGATTACCGCGGCGGGCACGCCTTTTCGTACTACCAGCTGCTGTCCCTTGTCGGACTTGTCTATGCCGGAATGCTGGCTTTCTGGTTGCCGGATGGTCCGTCTGCACTGCCGGATCTGCTACGCGGGGTTCGCACGTTGTGGCAGCCGGGTGTCTTGATCGGTCTGCAGTCGTTATGGGTCGTCATGTTTCTGTTCACCGGCCGGAGCCGGGTGACACAATCGACGGTATCAATGCAGGTGATACAGGATCAGATTTGACCGTGCGCCGTCATGTCAGATACCCGCAGCTTCTTCTTGCCGGGATGGCCTGGTGCCTGTCCATCTATCCGGTCATGGCCGGTCCGGAAGTTCTGCCTCCCGACTATCCCCAATCTCTCGAACGACCTCGCGGCAGTGCTGTCACGGCTGTCTGTGCAGGGCGATGAGCCAAAGGCGTTGCTGGCGGGGGCAGAGCTTTATATGCAGATCGCCGACGATCTGTTCAGCGATGAGGGCCAGCGCCGATTGGCCTATGAGGCTGGTGCGGCGATGGCCAAGCGTGCGCTACATATTGATTCGCGCCAGGCCCATGCTCATTTTCTGTATGCGGCAACCCTCGGGAGTGCCGAGCGGTTGAAAGGCCTTGCCAATGCGGGGCTGGTACTGAACGACATCAAGCGCCACCTGCGGGAGGCCTTGGCCATTGACCCGACCCACCCGCAAGCGCTCCAGATGATGGGGGGGCTGTATGCCGAGCTGCCCTGGGTCCTCGGCGGAAGCGAGGCAGAGGCCGAGTCTTACCTGCGCCGTGCGATTGAGGCGGATGGTCGCTACACGAACGCCCATCTAATCCTTGCCCGATTGCTCATGAAGCAGCGCCGGCTTGCCGAGGCGCGCCTGCATCTTCAGGCTGTCATTGATGTGCAGCAGCCTCACTATCCCTATAGCTGGATGCGTCTGTTTAAGCCGGAAGCTGAACGCTTGCTGAAGACCTTGCCTCCCTCATGAGGCCGTCTCCTCGTCCGTGCCCCTCGCGTCATACAATCCGGTCACATTGAGGATGAGGAAGATGCAATACGACGCTGTCATGGCATGGCAGATGGACGATCAGACGGGAGCAGGTGGGGGAGTGTCTGGCTGCCGAGGCAGATGGGGCGGATTGTCCCTCCGGCTCGGCAGCCTGTGCTGTTAGGCAAAATGCCGGAAGAGCCAGAATAACGTTCCGGATAGCAGGATTGACGCCGGCAGGGTCATGATCCAGGCGAGTGCGAGACTCCGGACCGTCTGCCACTGCAACCCCGAGCGATTGGCTGCCATCGTGCCGGCGACGCCTGAAGACAATACTTGGGTGGTGCTGACCGGCAGGCCGAAAAGGTCCGCGGCACCGATGGTGGTCATGGCCACCAGTTCCGCACTAGCGCCCTGGCCGTAGGACAGATGAGTTTTTCCGATCTTTTCCCCGACCGTCACCACGATGCGTTTCCAGCCGATCATCGTGCCCAGTCCCAGCGCAATCGCCACAGCGGCTTTGACCCAGATCGGAATGTACTTGGTGGCATTGTCCAGCAGAGATTTGTAGTGGAGTAAGATGTCTCGATCGGCTCTCGAAAAGGCCGGCTCGCGGGTCTTGTCCATCCAGCGAAGGGATTCTCCCAGCAGATACATGTCGTTGCGTACGTTGGAGGTCTGTTCCGTCGGGATCTGGGCGACGGTGGCATAAGAAGCGATTTGTGTGCGAACCATGCTGCTCAATACGCGCAGGGCGGGCACTGTGTCAGGGCGAACCTCGTGTGTACGGATATATTCTGCCGCGGTTTTCCGGGGATCGGCCGGAGGGAGCGACGATTTGGCGTACCGCTGAAACACGGCTTCCGATTTGGTCGATGCCTCCAAGAAGGCGGGGGTGTATGACACATCCACGGTGCGATTGAGCGCATAGACCGTCGGTACCGTGCCAATCAGGATGAGCATGATCAAGCCCATGCCCTTTTGTCCGTCATTGGAGCCATGGGCAAAGCTGACACCCGTACAGGTGAGAATGAGCAGGGCCCGGATCCAGAGGGGCGGCGGTGTTTTGCCGCGCGGTGGTTTGTACAATTTGTCGATGGGGAGCGCCTGCATGGCAATCAGGAGGAGAAACGCCGCGGCTGAAAATCCGATGAGCGGTGAGAACAACAGAGATTTTCCCACGTTGAGGGCCTGGGTCCAATCGACGCCGCTGGTGGTCGTGCCGTCGGCGGCCATCAGCTGGTTGGTGATGCCGACGCCGATGACTGAACCGATCAAGGCATGCGAACTGGAGGAGGGCAGCCCCACATACCATGTGCCCAGGTTCCAGATAATTGCGGCAATCAACAACGCAAACACCATGGCAAACCCTGCTCCGGCGCTCACCTGCAGAATCAACTCGACCGGCAGCAAGGCGACGATGCCGAAGGCCACGGCGCCGGAGGCGAGCATGACGCCGATGAAATTCCAGATGCCGGACCATGCGACGGCCACGTGGGCCGGCAGGGAATGCGTATAAATCACCGTCGCGACCGCATTCGCTGTGTCATGAAACCCATTGACGAATTCGAAGCCCAGTGCGATCAGGAGTGCACATCCAAGCAGGACGAACGGCCAAACTGACGAGGCGCGGACGTCGGACAGGTCTGAGGTCAACTCACCGGCGACATAGATTCCACCGATGGTGAGGAGGAGCAAAATGAGAAACAGGCCGACCTGAGAGCTGTTTTCTTCGAACGACGCACTGAGCGGTTGCCCGGCGACAGTTTCGATGGTCTCGCTGGGGGGAGGCGTCATGGATGAATCCTTTTCCGCTGAGCGGGTGAGATGTTGGCATGTAGCCGCGATACTCTGCCAATGCGCAGTTACCCAGGAGTGGACATTCGATCAAGATTCCGTTAACTCTGTCCGATCCCCCCGCGCTCGCCTCCGGACGGCGAGATGGTCTATCATCGGTCATGATGTGGAGCGCAGGTAGAATGAACTTGAATCAACGTGGGAGTGCTGTTTGGGCGGGACTGTTGATCCTGGCGGTGAATGTGGCCGGATGTGGTAGTTCGGCGAAGCTCATGTCCGGACTCAGCATCGAGGAATTAAAACCGGTGCCGGGTATTCTGTCGAGCGCCAGGCTTTTGAAAGGGACGATCCGGGGCATCACCGGTGATCGGGTGGAGGTAGAGACCGGGGAGCGAGCTCCCCGCTATCTGTCGCTGGAAGCCGGTGGCGACGAAGCCCGAGGATTGCAGGTTGGCGGGGCGGTGGAGATCATGGTGAACGACCATGATGACATCGTCGCTTACCAGCGTCCGGCCGAGACGCCGCCGACCAAGGTCTTTCGCGGATCGCTGGGCAAGGTGTTTAATCCGCAAAAAGAACGTGTCACGATTCGCCTCGATACGGGGCGCGATGTGGGGTTCTACGCGCGGTCTGTGGCGATGGAGAAACTGGCTGCGCTGGAGGTCGGCGAAACGGCTGATTTTGCGGTTGATCGCGCCTACCTGCTGGTCGATGTGTTGTCGTTGGGGAAGCCTCGGGAGTTAGGCGTCGGCTCTTCGCTGCCGGCGCCCCAGCGTCGTGTGGAAGGCGCGTTTGTGACGATTGGTGACGGCCGCATGCGGCTCAGGATGAAGATCGATGATATTCAATCGTTTCCCGTGCGTCCTTTACTGCAGCCGGCCATCGAGCAGCTGAACCCGAATGAGACCGTCGCGATTTATCTCGACGGGCAGGGGCAGGTCATCGATATGGTGCGCACCGCACGCCGGTGATCCCTCTCAGCGGCGCGGGGGCAGCTTCACGATACGGGTGATAATCCAGTCGTTGAGACGATCGGGAATGAGCAGCGCCAGCCACGAGCGAATCGCGGCGTCGGAGCCGATGAGGTACCGTGTTTTGGGCCAGCGGGACCGTAAGGCATGTGCCACGGCCTCGGCCACGACGCGTGCCGGTTGGGCCTGCTCGCCTGCCGCCGTGGCGGCGTCCTTGATGCGGGTGAAGCCCTCCTTGTACATGTCCTTGAGGTCCTGACTCCAGGTGGCATCCCAGGTGTCGACTTCTTTTCGGGTCTTCCCCCAAATCGGCGTGGCAATGGCGCCCGGCGTAATCAGGGCGACGCGGATGCCCCATGGTTGCAGTTCGAGGCGGAGGGCATCGGTGATCGCTTCCAGTGCATGTTTGGAGGCGGCGTAGGGGGCCATGAACGGCATGGAGGCTCGGCCGGCGATAGAGCCCATGTTGATGATGCGTCCGTGGCCCTTGCGGATCAAGGGCAGAAACGTCTGGGTGACCGCAATCAGTCCGAACACATTCACCTCGAACTGACGCCGCCAATCGCCAATGGGCAGCAATTCGATAGGACCCGCCACGCCGATGCCGGCATTGTTCACCAGGCCGGCGAGCCCTCGATCGCCTACCATAGCCGCGACTGTATGGCTGGCAGCGGCGATCGACGCTGAATCGGTGACATCGAGACGAATGGGCATCAGGCGTGGACCGGCTTGGCGTTGCAGCCGCTCGCCGTCCGCGGGATTTCGAACGCCAGCAAAGACGCGGTACCCGAGTGTATCCAACGCGAGGGCGCATGCGGCCCCGATGCCGGATGAGGCACCGGTCACCACCACGGAGTCTGAAAGGGACGAGGCTGAAAACCAGTTCGGCATGTCGCACATTCCTTGTGTCTGGCCGCGTACCCTACCATACTTTACGGTGCGACCCTACAGTCAGATGCATCCGATGAAGGACGGCATGCGCGCCGGCTTCGGCGCAGGGCACGTGAGAGCGTGAGGAATGAAAGGAGCAAGCATGTCACGTGAAGGATGGACGCAAGTGCTGCTGATCATGATGGGGCTGAGTGTGGCCGCATGCGTGTCTCCCCTGAGCGGCGGGTCTGACAGGACCGGCGCCACTTCTCCAGGCAAGCTCGTGACAGTACAGCCGCGGGAAATCGACGACGTCTTAGACAATCCCGGGATGGGATTTGCGGACTTCCACTTCGGGTTCGGCCATCCGCCGAAGGCCGATGAGTATCCACATACGACCGTGGCCTATTTCCGTTGGCCCTGGGCTGAGCTGGAGCCGGCGGAGGGTCAGTATAATTTTGCATTGGTGGACGGAATCATTGCCCAGGCGAAGGCCAAAGGGGAGACGCTCGCCATCCGGATTGTCTCGGAATATAAGACCGGGACCCCGCAATGGCTGCTGGATAAGGGCGTCGGCAGCATCAAAGAAACGGACGGGATTTTCCCCGACTACAACAATCCCATCTTCCTCGACTATCACGAGCGTCTCATTCGCGCTTTTGGCGAGCGGTATGGCCGGTCGCTCGACATCGATCATGTGGATATTGGATCCATCGGGTGTTGGGGCGAATGGAATACGGTCTGCTGCGAAGGCGTGGAAGCACAGTGCAAGGCGTATTTCCCAATCGAAGCGAATCAGCTTGCCATCACCGATTGGTACTTCAAGTATTTTGCCGGAACGCCGCTCGTCATGTTGCATGGCGGGCAACTCAAGTATGCGACGACCCGGGGGGCCGGCTGGCGGGGAGATTGTTTCGGGGACTACGGCTATTTCAGCCCCGATTGGAATCATATGGAGCATGCCTATGCGCCGGTGCTAGAGGAGCCGGCGATTGCCGACGCGTGGAA
>DAONAB010000198.1:0-6057 GCA_035400805.1 Nitrospira sp.
GCCGGATTGTGGATCCGGAGGTCGCGGGTTCGAAACCCGTCACTCACCCCAACGTGCGTCGAGGGGCAGGGTTCGAGTGGGGATACCATGCCTGGTGGCCAGAAGCAGCTTGTCCCGTCAGTCCCCCATCGAGTGCCTGCTGCTGCCGGCGTCCGGTTCCACGTGCGATCCTTTCGTCGTTTTCCCGTCCAATGTTCGGTCTATTATTCCTGCGATGCCTTCCAGGGAAGCGGTATCGCTTGGAATCTCTCCCTCAATGGGTGGCGGGTTGATGGGACACATCCGGTGGACCCCGGAACGATCGTCACCCTCTGTATCTTTCTTCCGGGCCAGCACCCGACGGTATTTGTCGACCGTGCGATTGTTCGTTGGTCGCGAGGCCAGGAATTCGGCATTGAAGTCAACACGATCAAAGCCGATGAGCAGGCCCGCCTCGAACAGTTCGTCACCGCGTTAGTCTAATCCGATCTCCTCTTCATGGTCCCGATCAGTGGGTGGCAAGCGGATGTGTTCGTCCTGTTGAGAACGAAAATCTGCTTGGTCATTTTTAGCGAGTTGAGTAGACTGACCCCTAGTCGAGGCTGATGCCGCGTGGTGCGCATTCCCTCGCTTACACCATGGCCAAGTCACCAACATCCCGGTCACATTCTCGGGTGCCTGTCAGCTGCTTTCTCTATTATCTGGGGGAAGGACTGGTTGGAACCGGTAAAGTATGCGATCTCTCCGTCAGGGGCTGGCGTATCGATGGAGATAAGCCCGTCACGGTCGGGATGAAGCTGACGTTACGCGTCTTTTTGCCCGATCAGCCGAAAGCGATCGATGTGGAAGGCGTGACGGTGAAGTGGGTGAAGGAGCGCGTATTCGGGTTGGAAACCCTCAAGTTAAGTGCCGGGGCTGAAGCGCGCATTCAGAAATTTGTCGAAAGCGTGTTGAAATCAGCAGATTCTTCCCGCGTCGCATAATCAATTGCTTCCATCCCTGTCGTCCGGTCTCCCTATCCAGTCTGGATTGGAGATCCCACAGGTCCCGCTCTTAAAGTTCCCAGGCTCGCTATGCTTCGCGTTTCGTGGATCCCCCGCTTTCGGGGACTATCCCACATTCTGTTGTTTTTCATATTCTGCCGAGGCGTTGGCCTGGAGGAATGATGGAACAACAGAATCGTCCGCGGTTTATCGTCGAATGTACCGGATCACGTTCCGAGGATGGGTTGCTGGTCTGGAACGGCCGGATGCTGGATCTCTCGATACCGGGATGGTCACGAACCGGACTCAAAGGGTTACAAGCCGGGGATCTGCTTCAATTGCATCTGCATCTTCCGGGAGAGCCCAAGCCGCTGTCGGTAAGATTGGCCACCATACGCTGGGCGAATGAGTCGCGGCTCGGGGTTGATCCGATCCTCATGGATGCCGACGATCAGCTGCGGTTGAGCGATTTCGTCAGTGCGCACGCCACGATCCCGCCGTTCAGTACGGATCGAAAAGAACAGATCGTCATTTCTGATGCCGGATAAGACCGCCATATTGCTTGCCAAGTCAGTATCACCCCGTTCCTCGATCGTGTGAAACTTCCGCTCAACGCATAGTGTGAAGTGCGTGGTCCGCTCCCCTACTGCGGCGCCGAATTGCATCGATCAAGGCCTGACAGAGAGGCCCTGATACCAGGTGGCAAGCCGAGTTGCTTGACATCGTTGGGCAAGATGGTGTCTCTTAGCCGAGACACATTGATACACACACCAGCCTTTCGCCAGTCCATTTCGGTCATGTCATAACAGTGTTCCTGGGGCGGAGGCGTGCGAGAATGACGTATGACTTCTGGCCCTCAGCTCCCTGACGCGTCCCATACAACCCCGCTGACGCCTGAAACTGAAGCGCAGGTCGACCAATTCGCCCATACGGATATTCTGGTCGGCATCCCTAGCTTCAACAATGTGGAAACGATCGGCCACGTCGTCAAAGCGGTGAGCGCCGGCTTGGCCAAATACTTCCCGGAAGCCCGTGCCGTCTTGGTGAATTCGGATGGCGGATCGACGGACGGGACCCAGCAAGTCGTGTCACAGGCAGTCGTCGATCTCAAAACGCTCTTTATCGGCGACCAGCAGAGCTCGCTCCATAAGATCATTACGCCCTATCACGGAATCCCCGGAAAAGGCAGCGCATTTCGCACGATTTTCGAGATTGCCCGGCGCTTGAAAGCGAAAGCCTGTGCCGTGGTGGATTCGGATTTGCGGAGTATCACGCCGGAATGGATCGAACTCCTGGTCAGCCCGGTCCTCGAGCAGGGGTTTGACTATGTCGCGCCCTATTATCTCCGCCACAAATATGATGGGACCATCACGAACAGTATCGTGTATCCGCTGACGCGCACGCTCTACGGGCATCGGATCAGGCAACCGATCGGGGGCGATTTCGGATTTTCAGGTCAATTGGCCCAGCACTATCTGGACAAGCATGTCTGGGAGTCGGAAGTCGCAAAGTTCGGCATCGACATCTGGATGACGACCGAAGCGATTGCCAGCGGGGCGCGGGTCTGCCAGAGTTTCCTGGGGGCCAAGATCCACAACCCGAAGGACCCGGCGGCTGACCTTTCGGCCATGCTCGTGCAAGTGCTCGGCGCGGTGTTCGCGTTGATGGAAGATCATTATGCGGTGTGGGGCAAAACGGATGGGTCGAATCCCGTGCCGTTGTTCGGATTCCAGTATGAAGTCGGCGTGGAGCCGGTCAACGTGAATGTCGATCGGATGATCAGCACCTTCCGGCAAGGCTTGAGCGATCTGGGTACGATCTGGGACCAAATCCTTGCTCCTGGAACCAGGCAGAGCCTGCGGCCGCTGGGCACCTGCTCGTTGCAAGATTTTCGGATTGCCGACACTCTCTGGGCACGGGTGGTCTACGACGCGGCTGTCGCCTATCGGAATCGTGTCCTGCCACTCGATCACGTCTTGAAGGCGTTCACGCCCTTATATTTAGGCCGCACGGCTTCGTTTGTGTTGGATACGCAGGGGCTCACATCGAGCGAGGCCGAAGGTCGCATCGAAGCGCTCTGCCAGGCGTTTGAAAAGGATAAGTCCTACTTGGTGGCTCGCTGGAACGAGCCTCATGTCAGTTGAGAGTCATGAATCCATCCATCTGAAGGCAGGCTGCAGTCGAGGCCGGAGGAGGGAAGTATGAAGGAATTTTTCGAAAAGGGGCTCCTCGATCCACTGGAGCTGATGGCGCGGCAGGTACTCGCGGTATTGCCGAGCCTCTTGGCCATGTCCATCATCTTCTTTGCGGGCTTGGTGGTCGCATGGACGGCGAGCCAGGCACTTGAGCGTCTGCTACGCGTGGTCGGGTTGGATCGCTTGTTTGATCGACTGGGCGTGACCGGCGCGCTCTTGCGCGGCGGGGTGAAAACGGATCCGTCTCGATTGGTGGGGCAGGCGGCCTATTGGTTAGTCATGATTTTTGCGACCGTCGCCGCATTGGGTGCACTGAATCTTCAGCCGATTAATGATTTTGCCAAGTCGTTTTTGGCCTATGTGCCGCATTTGGTCACGGCAGGCCTGATTTTGGTGGCCGGCTGGTTGTTATCCAACTTTGTATCTCAAGCGGTGCTGATCGCTGCGGTCAACGCGGGATTACCACCGGCACGATTGGTGGGGACGTGCTCGCGGTGGGGGATTCAATTGCTGGCGGTCGCCATGGCGCTGGAACAGCTTGGTATTGCGCAGAATATCGTAGTCGTCGGCTTTGGGATTACCCTGGGAGGGATCGTCATGGCCGGGGCGATAGCCTTCGGGTTGGGTGCGAAAGATTTGGCGAAAGATTATCTCGAGCGCGGGCTGTCGGTCCGAACGCGAGATGGCGCACCGGATGACTTACGACATCTCTAACGGCGGAGCGGTCTTCGCTGCTCATTGATAAAGGACATGGTATGACGAATAAGATTCCGGAGATCGACGGTGAATCTAAGGCGCGCCGCTGGCTTGGTGGGGAAGCAGCTGTGCCGCGTTATCCACACCGTCGCCCGAGCCGGTTTGTGTTCAATCGGTCACTGCTTGGGCTCGTGGCTTGCGCCATCGGTGCAGGATTTGCCGGAGGGCTGGTGGTCGGCCTGCTGAGCCGCCGAACCACGACGTCTCAACGAGGGCACTGATGCGCCGCCCGTCCCTGCGCTGAACCTCCTGAAACGAATGTCCTTGGCTCGAGTGTCAAAGAGTCGGCAGGAGATCGATCAGGCTACGATTCCATCCAGCCGGTCCCACGCCATTGGCACGAATGAGGCGGGGGAGGTGCACCTCCGGGTCGTAGGAGCCGTCGGGTTTCTGGACAAGAATGGGGTAATCCACGACGTTCAGCATAGGAAGATCGTTGAGGCTGTCTCCAAGGCCGACCGTCACGAGAGTCTGCCCGTCCTGGTGTCCTAGCCGTCGATACCAGTCAATGAGCCGCCGGCTCGCGATCCCCTTATCGTTCGCCCCCATCAAATGGTAAAAGCGCCCCCCTCGCGTGCAGCAGAGGCTGCGTTTGTTCGCCGCAGCGAGCAGATCCTGCCAGGCGACAACCGCTCCATCCATGACAAAGGGCTCATCGTATTCCCGCTGCATGGCCAGCTGAGCGTCTTGGGCGGACATTCCCGTCAACTGAACCACCTCGGCCAGGGTCAGATCGCCAAATCCCCGTAATCGACACCCCGTTTCTTGACGGATCTCCTTCAGCGCCGCTCGCAGTGTGGCATAGGAAGTTCCAAGCTCGAGAACCCGATAGGCCTCGCGGTCGAGTGCTCCCTCAAGGGAAAAGGAAAACGTGCCGTGAGGAATATAGATCGCGCCCCCATTTTCGACGATAAACGGGTGCTGATTGCCCAGGCAATGGCGGAGCGGCTCCATTTCCGCGCGGGTTTTGCTTGAGACGAGGATGAGCGTTGCGCCGCGCTGCGTGAGGGTGGTCAGGGCTTCGGAGGCGTCCTCGTAGGAGTAGGTGGTGGCGTCCAGCAGACTCCCGTCCAAGTCAGAAAAAATGAGGATGCGTCGCATATCGGTCCAATTCTCCTGGCCGCAGTATACGGAACTCCTTCCGACGGGTAAAACAGGGTTCCTCAGGTCGTAGTATCTCGCCTCTGTGTCAAAACCGGCACAGGACAATCCCTCATCAAGATCGCACTGGAGAATGCCGAAAAGGTAAGACACATGGCTGTGGCAGGTCCCGAAGAGAGCAGCCAGGCGCAGCGCAGGCCAAGATCGTTCCAGGACCTTTGTAAAGTCATAGGGTTACACCGTGCGATCCGACAAAAAACCTCCCCTGAAGTCCGATAAAAAAGCTCCTTCCAAAATCCAGAAGAAGGGCAGCCTCGGCTACAACAAGAAGTCGGCGCTGCTCGAGGACGCAATTACGCAAATGAACGCCGGCAAGTACGTCCGTGCGTCCTCTGCGCTCAAAGACCTCCTCGCGCTCGATCCCCTGAACGCCGAAGCCAGACGTCTTTTCGCCACCCTCCATCTGCGGCTTGGAAGTCTCATGAGCGCTAGGACGGCGTTCGAATCGCTGGCCCGGGAAGCCATGGAACGGCAGGATTACTGGTTGGCGGAGTCGCTGTTGCGGGAATATTTGACCGCAGGGCCACGGTATGTGCCCTTCCTGGAAATGCTGGGACGCGTCTACGAGGAAAAAGGCGACGTCATGGCGGCGGCGGCCGAGTATGGCAAGGCGGTTGAAGTCTTGCTGGAGGATCCGGACTCGGAGAAACCCAACCACCCCAGCGAGCTGTTCGCACGGATTCGGTCGATCGCTCCCGGGAGCCCGGTCTCGTTCCGCCTTGCCGCGATGTTCGATACGGTGACGGGGGAAGTCCTGCAGGCGACCCCTCAGCCTCCGATTCCTGTCCCGGAAAGCGAATCTTCGCAAGCCGCAGCCCCGGAGGCTGCTCCCGATGGTGTCGCACCTATGCCCTGGGAGCAGATGGAGCCCCTGCAGACCGATGGGCCCGTTGCCGAAGCCCCATCCACTTCGACGGTAGCGCCGCCAACGGATATCATCGAGCCGGTGATGCCTCCTGCCGTGCCGGTCGAAGCTGTGGCAG
>DAONAB010000199.1:0-6047 GCA_035400805.1 Nitrospira sp.
GGTCGGTTTTCGCCGCTGCGCGGGTGTTCTCGTGCGGGTAGATCTTGCCCGATCCGAATTCTTCGAGTTCGACGGTAGACAGGAAGCCTTTAAACACCTTGGTCGGGGTACCGGGCGCGGAATAGGGCGGCCGGTATTCGATGGTGTGATAGTACACAGCCGGCTGGGAATCCTTGCGAAGGGCCCCGCTCTTCAACCAGTCGTGGAGGGCCGCTGCGGCACGCGTGTATTTATTATTCGCAGGGGTGTCGCCCGGCTGTTCATAGCCGAGTTCCAGGCGGATGACGTTGTTCGGGTGGCGATCGTGCAAGGTCTTTTGCAGCGTGCTGTCGATGATGTCGTAGGGCGGTGCGACCACCTTCCGGACGTCGCCGACCGTCGTGGGATTATAGAGGGTGCCGTGAAAGGGGATGATATGTGCCATGCGGTTCTATCCTTTTTGCGCGAATGGGTGCGGGGTGACTTGCGGGCTGTCGGGAAAGGCCGTTGCCTGCGGAGCGAACGGCTTTTCCGAACAGTCTGCGGCGGTTGCTGTTCGAGTTCGTGCGTTATCGAGCGTCATGTGGTTGCGGTGGTGGTGGTCGGGTTTTAACATTCTTTATGGGTTCATCCGGCGGCGAATCGGATCGTCGCTGGACGAATGCGCACGGTGAACAGAGCGTGGGCGTTGTGAAGCCGGACGGCGGCAACTCAGCGGTCGCGAGTCACCATATAGTCGGCGGCGATGGACAGGGCGCGCTTGGCGGTGTTGTCGCGGAACAGGTCGAGATCGCGTTTCGCCGCAGCGACAAACGCGTGCGCCCGTTCCATGGCGTAGGCGATGGACCCATACTCCTGCATCAAGGCGACGATGCGGCGCAGTTCCTCATCGGTCAAGGTCCTGGTTTCCATGCGATCTTTGATCAACTGCCGGTCTGGTTCCGAGCAGTGTTGCAAGAGATGCAACAGCGGCAGCGTCGCTTTGCCTTGCCGAAGGTCCTGCCCCAGTGTTTTGCCCAGATGTTCGCCGTTGGCAGTGTAGTCCAGGGTGTCATCCGCCAGTTGGAACGCAATGCCCAGCCGCTGTCCGAAGCGGAACAGCGCCTCCTGTAATTCTTCCGTGGCTCCGCCGACAATTGCGCCGATCTTGCACGAGGCGGCAATCAGCCCGGCGGTCTTATGCTCGATGATGCGGAGATACTCCGGTTCCGGCATGAGCGGATTGCCGTTGTAATACAGTTGGAGTACTTCGCCTTCGGCCATCTTCCGGCAGGCTTCCGAGAGTGCTTCGTTGATGCCTTGATTGCGGAAGTCGACGATCTGGCAGATGGCCCGTGAATACAGGTAATCACCCACCAGAATACTGATTTGGTTGCCCCAGACCTTGCTCGCGGTGCGGCGGCCCCGGCGCAGGTCGGCGTCGTCGACGACGTCGTCGTGCAGCAGGGTAGCGGTATGAATAAATTCAACGAGACTGCCGAGGGCTTGATGATCCTGGCCGGCATATCCGCAGAGATGCGCGCTGAGGAGAACAAAGAGGGGGCGGACGCGTTTGCCGCCGCTGTTCAGGATATGGGCGGCGACGGTATTGACGAGATCGACGCTCGAATCGAGATTTTTTCGAATCTGTTCTTCGACCCCCTCGAGCTCTTCACGGTACACGTCCCAGACATCGGCCATGCTGTGGAGCGTGAGGGTGGTCGGTCCGTTCGACATGGGGCGGATAGTAGGGCAGGAAACTCCACTAAGTCAAGCACCGGTGAGATGGTTGATGGCTCAGTTTGCGTCGCCGTTCTCTTGACAGTTTCACGGCCCATCCAGTAAGGTGACCTCTCGCTGATTTCCCCAACTGAATGGTAGCAGTCACCGTGGTCGTGCGACAGCTTCAACGCCCCTGAGAGGGGCGTCTGTTCCCCGGTTCATTGCCTGCCTCTAGACGAGAATACGTGCCATGAATGTACCAGGGCTTCCTCCCAAACAAGGTCTCTATGATCCGCAGCACGAGAAAGACTCGTGCGGAGTCGGATTTGTCGTCGATATCAAGGGCCAGCGCTCCCATCAAATCGTGCAACAAGGACTTCAGGTTTTAGAAAGCCTGACCCATCGTGGCGCGCAAGGGTGCGACCCCTGTACCGGAGACGGCGCGGGCATCCTTCTTCAAGTCCCGCATGAATTTTTTAAGCGTGCCGCCAAGGACAGTGGGATCAAGCTACCCGGCGCAGGAGAGTATGGCGTGGGCATGGTGTTCTTGCCGCCCGATGCCGACGCCCGCGCGCAATGCGAGACGGTCTTTACGCGGGTGATCAAGGATGCCGGCGCGAAGTTGCTCGGCTGGCGTGATGTGCCGGTCAAGAGCGATGCCATTGGACCGGTTGCGCGTAGTACTGAGCCGTTCATGCGCCAGGTCTTCATCGCCCGCGGCATTTTCACAGACGAGGAATTCGAACGGCGCCTGTATGTCATCCGCAAGTGCGCCGAACGGGCGGTGCGCGAATCCGCCATCGAAGGGCGTGACTATTTCTATATTCCGAGTTTGTCCAGCAGCACCATCGTCTTCAAGGGGCTCCTGCTCCCGCACCAGATCCCGCAGTATTACCAGGATCTGACCGATAGCAGCCTGACGAGTGCCATGGCGCTCGTCCATTCGCGCTTCAGCACCAATACGTTCCCCACCTGGCCGCTGGCCCATCCCTATCGCTACATTTGCCACAACGGTGAAATCAATACGTTGAAGGGCAATGTGAACTGGATGCGCGCGCGGCAGGGACGGCTGAACTCCGAACTGTTCGGCGAAGACATGCAGAAGCTCTTCCCGATCGTGTACGAGAATCAGAGCGACTCGGCCAGCCTGGACAATGCCTTGGAGTTTCTGGTGCTCGGCGGGCGATCCTTGCCCCATGCGATGATGATGTTGATTCCCGAACCGTGGGTCGCCAATCCCCAGATGGATTTGGATCGCCGTGGATTCTACGAGTACCACGCCGCCATGCAGGAGCCTTGGGATGGCCCCGCGGCCGTCTGTTTTACCGATGGCAAAATGATCGGCGCCACGCTGGATCGGAACGGGCTGCGCCCCTGCCGGTATCAGGTGACGACCGACGGCTTGGTCGTGCTGGCTTCCGAAGCCGGCGTTCTGCCGATGGACCCGCAGCGCATCCGTCAAAAGGGCCGCTTGATGCCAGGCCGCATGTTCCTCGTCGATACCGAGCAGGGCCGCATCATCGATGACGAGGAAGTCAAAGCCGATATCGTTCGCCGCAAGCCGTACCGGTCCTGGGTGACCGAGCATCGCATTTCCCTCGATGAGTTGCCCGATCCCATCAACGTGCCGCAGCCCGATCATCCTACGATCCGGCAGCGCCAGCAGGCCTTCGGTTATACCATCGAAGAGCTGAAGATGGTCATCACCCCCATGGTGGTGGAAGGGCAGGAAGCCATCTCCTCGATGGGCACCGATACGCCGCTTGCCGTCTTGTCTGAACGGCCGCAGCTGCTCTTCAAATACTTCAAGCAACTCTTTGCGCAGGTCACGAATCCGCCGATCGATCCGATCCGCGAAGAACTCGTGATGTCGCTCACCACGAGCATCGGCCCGAAGCCGAACCTCATGGATGAGCATCCGGAATCGGCCCGCCGCATCCGCGTGAAGCAGCCGATTTTGACCAATGCCGATTTGCACAAGATTCGCGAAATTGCCGATCCGCATTTCAAAAGCAAAACCTTGAAGATGTTGTTCCGCGTGGCCGAAGGTCCGGAAGGATTGGGCGCGGCGGTGGATGATCTCTGCCGGCAGGCATCCCAAGCGATTCGCGAAGGCTACAAGTTTCTCATCCTCAGCGACCGCGGCGTGAATGCCGAATGGGCGCCGATCCCGAGTCTCCTCGGGGTGGCGGCGGTTCATCACCATCTGGTGCGGGAATGCACGAGAACCGAAGTCGGCCTGACGGTGGAAACCGGAGAGCCGCGCGACGTGCACCATTTCGCCTGCTTGATCGGCTTCGGGGCCGGGACCGTGAATCCGTATCTGGTGTTTGAATCGCTGGTGGATCTGGAGCGAGACGGATACTTTCCGGAAGGTCTGGACGCCGCGACTGCCGAGGGCAAGTTCATCAAAGCCATTAACAAAGGCCTGCTCAAGATTTTCTCGAAGATGGGCATCTCCACGGTGCAGTCCTACTGCGGCGCGCAGATTTTTGAGGCGATCGGTCTCAATCATGAACTGATCGACCGCTACTTCACCGGCACGCCGTCACGGATCGAAGGCATCGGCGTTCGTGAGATCGGGGAAGAGACTTTACGCCGCCACCGGGTGGCCTATGAGCCGGCTCCGATCAGGCAACTGGATTTCGGCGGCGAGATTCACTACCGGATTCAAGGCGAGCATCACAATTGGAATCCGGACACCATCTATAAGCTGCAGCACGCGACGAAGAACAACGACCCCAAGACGTTCGCCGAGTTTTCCCAACTGGTGAACGACGAAAGCAAACGTCGTTCGAATCTGCGCGGCCTGCTGGAGTTCAAATTTTTGCCGGAACCGATTTCACTCGACGAGGTGGAACCGGCGAAGGACATTGTGAAGCGCTTCACCACCGGAGCCATGTCGTTCGGCTCCATCAGCAAAGAAGCGCATGAGACATTGGCCATCGCCATGAACCGGCTGGGCGCGAAGAGCAACACGGGTGAAGGTGGCGAAGATCCGGAACGATTTGCGCCGCTCCCGAACGGCGACTCACGCAACAGCTATATCAAGCAAGTCGCGTCGGCTCGATTCGGGGTGACGAGCCATTATCTGGTGAACGCCAGGGAACTCCAGATCAAGATGGCGCAGGGCGCGAAGCCCGGCGAGGGCGGTCAATTGCCCGGCCACAAGGTCGATGAAAACATCGCGCGTCTGCGGTATTCCACGCCTGGCGTGCAGCTCATTTCTCCGCCGCCGCACCACGACATCTATTCCATCGAAGACCTGGCACAGCTCATCTTTGACTTGAAGAATGCCAACGCCGATGCAGCCGTCTCGGTAAAGCTGGTCTCCGAAGTCGGTGTCGGCACGGTCGCCGCCGGCGTCGCCAAGGCCCATGCGGATAAGGTGCTGATCAGTGGCGACTCAGGCGGAACTGGAGCCTCTCCGCTGTCCTCCATCAAGTATGCCGGTGTGCCTTGGGAATTGGGGCTGGCGGAAACACATCAAACCCTGGTCCTCAATGATTTGCGCGGCCGGATCCGTGTGGAGACCGACGGCCAGATGAAGACCGGGCGCGATGTGGCCATTGCCGCCTTGTTGGGGGCGGAAGAATACGGGTTTGCGACGGCGCCGCTCATCATCGAAGGCTGTATCATGATGCGGAAGTGCCACCTCAATACCTGCCCGGTCGGCATTGCGACCCAGGATCCGGTCTTGCGTAAGAAGTTCACGGGCCAGCCGGAACATGTCGTCAACTTCTTCTTCTTCATTGCGGAAGAGTTGCGGCAGATCATGGCGAAGTTGGGATTCCGTACCATTAATGAGATGGTCGGGCGCGTGGACAAGCTCAAGATCCACAAGGCCGTTGAACATTGGAAGGCCAAGGGCCTGGATCTCGCGCCGCTGCTCAAGATGCCTGAGGTCGGTCCTGAGGTGCCGCGGTATTGTGTGCAGAAGCAGGATCATGGCATCGCCGAGATTTTGGACCGGAAGCTCATTGAGCAATGCAAACCGGCGATCGATCGTGGACAAAAGGTCACGCTCGAACTGCCGATCAGAAACTTGAACCGCACTGTCGGCACGATGTTGTCGAGCCAGGTGTCGAAGAAGTACGGTCAGGATGGATTGCCTGCCGACACGATCACGATCAAGTTCAACGGATCGGCCGGCCAATCGTTCGGAGCATTTCTCTCGCGCGGCATCACGTTGGTGCTGGAAGGCGAATCGAACGACTACATCGGTAAAGGCCTGTCGGGCGGCAAGATCATTGTCTTTCCGCCGAAGAACGCAATCTACACGCCGGAAGAGACCATTCTCGTCGGCAATACCTCGTTGTATGGCGGCACGCAGGGCGAAGCCTATTTCTATGGCATGGCCGGTGAAC
>DAONAB010000200.1:0-6044 GCA_035400805.1 Nitrospira sp.
AAGACATCGTGGGGGACTACCCCATGCGCATTACGCCGACCGTGCTGGCCACCATCAAAGAAAAAGGCGATGCCATCTGGAAGCAGGTCGTTCCCGATCGCGCCGAAATGGCCGACGCCGATGCGGAGGATGACCCGCTCGAAGAAGACCTGATGAGCCCTGTGCCCCATCTGGTCCACCGGTATCCAGACCGTGTGCTCTTGATGGTCACCAACCAGTGTCCGATCTATTGCCGTTTTTGTACCCGCAAGCGGCTGGTCGGCAAACCGGGCTTCCTCAAAAAGGGGGAACTGGACCGCGCCATTGCCTATCTGCGCGAACATCAAGAAGTGCGGGATGTGATTCTGTCCGGCGGAGACCCACTGTTACTGCCGGATCACCTCCTGGAACGCATCCTCAAATCACTCCGCAGCATTCCCCATTTGGAAGTGATCCGGATCGGCACGCGGGTCCCGGGTAGCCTCCCCGAGCGCATCACGCCGAAACTCTGCGAGATCATCAAGAAATATCATCCCTTCTATATGAATCTGCACTTCAACCATCCGGATGAACTGACGCCGGAAGTGAAGCGCGCCTGCGGCATGCTGGCCGACGCCGGGGTTCCCCTGGGAGCACAGACTGTGTTACTGAAGGGAGTGAACGACGATCCCGAGGTCATGAAACGGCTGATGCACCAGCTCCTGCTGGCGCGCGTCAAACCCTATTACCTGTATCAGGCAGACTTGACCAAGGGCACGAATCATTTCCGGACCTCGGTGGAAACCGGGCTGAAGATCATTAAGGCCTTGCAAGGTCACACCAGCGGGATGGCGGTTCCTCACTTTGTGATCGATGCCCCCGGCGGCGGCGGGAAAATTCCCCTGCTCCCGGGAGAATATCTAGTCAACCTGGATGAGGATGGTGCGGTGCTGAGAAACTACGAAAACAATACGTACCACTATCCCCAGCCCGGCGCCTCTCAAGGCCGCGAGTTACCGATGGTCGGCGCCCATCCTTCCTGGGCCGCTGCCGGGAACGGGTGTGACGGAGGGGGAGAGCACCTGTGAGCCGTGCCGCTTCCTCGAAGGGCATTCTGCCGTACCAGCACATTACCCAACTGATCGCCCGTGGCGCCATCAAGTCGGACGTCTCGATCGAAGACCGGCAAATTCAGCCGGCCAGCCTGGATCTGCGGTTGGGGAAAAAGGCCTACCGGCTCATCAGCAGCTTTTTGCCCGAGTTATCGGCCATCAGCAGCCGCCTCAACGTGCTCGACTTTTATCAGTCCGATCTCGTGATGTATGAGATGGACCTGACACAAGGCGCCATTCTGGAGAAGGGCCATGTGTACCTGGTGCCGCTCCTGGAGCACCTCGACCTGCCGGCCACGCTCCGTGCTCGTGCCAACCCGAAAAGCACAACAGGACGATTGGACGTCTTCACCCGTGTCGTGACCGACCTCAATGCCGGGTTTGATGAGATCCGGGCCGGCTATAGAGGCCCCCTTTACCTGGAAGTGGTTCCCCGGTCATTCGCGATTAAAGTCCGCACCGGTGATTCGCTCAATCAAATCCGTTTCGTGCGTGGAGACGCGACGGTGTCGGATACCGCCCTCAAAAAACTGCACGACGCCGATCCGCTGCTCTTCCGCAACGCGTCGTCCCCGAAGCCGCTCGCTCACAAAGACTTTCGGACGGAGCGAGGCCTGTTCTTGCGGATCGACCTCACCGGCAGCGCACGCGAAGATGCCGTCATCGGGTATCGGGCGAAGAAAAACAGCCATGTCATCGACCTGGCGAAGATCGGTCACTATGCAGCCCTGGATTTCTGGGAACCGCTCAAGCGGCACCGGCATGACAGCCTGCTGTTAGAGCCGGAAGAGTTTTACATCCTCGCGTCAAAAGAACGCATCCGCGTTCCATCGGGGTATGCCGCCGAAATGGTGGCGTATGAAGCGGCCTGCGGCGAACTGCGCACGCACTATGCGGGATTCTTCGACCCGGGCTTCGGATATGGCGACGGGACGATGCGTGGGACGCAGGTCGTGCTGGAAGTCCGCCCGCACGATGTGCCGTTCCTGATTCATGACGGGCAAACCTTCTTCAAAGTAGTGTATGATCGAATGTTGACGGTCCCATCGCAAGTGTATGGGACGGCGCTCGGCTCGTCATACCAACGACAAGCCCTCACCCTCAGCAAACATTTTAAGGCCTGAACATGGCACCTCCCAGCGACCTTCCCGATCCCTCTACCCGTCCGTCCTGGCCGCCTCCGCATCGCCCGGACGATGAAAGCAACTCTGAGCGCCAGGCCCACGTCTTCGGGATGATGATCGGCACGGCCTTGATGTTCATCGGCTTCCTGGACGTATTTCTCTCCATCAGCGGCGGATTTGAAATTAACGTCGTTCCGCTCTTGATTTACTTCAGCGGCATCGCCGTCTGGTCTAACGCGGTCGTAGAAAATCCGACCGTCCGCTATTCCTTGATGGCAGGATCCGTCTTGATCAGTCTGGCATTCTTTCATTACGGCGAAGTCCTATTCTGGCATAAGCAGGTGGTCTTCTGGTCCACCGTCGCCGTCGTCATGTACTTCATGTTCAAGGACCCCAAACCGACCGCGTGAATGGCCGCGGACGGCACTCACCGCCACGCTCGTCCTCCAGCCCCGATGACCATCGCCGTCATCATTCCGGTGTTGAACGAAGCTCGTTGCCTCGCTCATACGCTTGCGCACACCGAGACCTTAGGATTTGACGAGTTGATCATCGTCGACGGCGGAAGTTCGGACGACACCTGCGCCATTGCGCAGTCGTTTGCCGACAGAGTGGGAACACGTCCCTCAACCACGACCGGATCGATGCGCATGTTGACCGCCTCTCGCGGTCGCGCGAGGCAACTCAATGCCGGCGCGGCCGCGAGCGGGTGTGACGTCCTGCTGTTTCTGCATGCCGACACGCGGCTCCCCATGAACGCTCGTCAGGCCGTCTCAACCGCGCTGGCCGACGCCGCCTGTGTCGGCGGACGCTTCGATGTTCGCTTCGACTCCTCGCGTCTGCCAGCCCGCGTTGTCAGCTGCCTGATGAACCTGCGCTCCCGCTGGAGCGGCATCGCCACCGGCGACCAGGCGATTTTTGTCCGGCGCGTAGTGTTTGAGAAGATGGGAGGATTTGCCGACCTGCCTCTGATGGAAGACATCGAGTTCACGCGGCGTCTCAAACAAGCCGGACCGCGCGCCTCCCTGCCGGATGAGGTCGTGACCGCCTTCCGTCGATGGGAACAACAGGGCCCTCTTCGCACAATTCTGTTGATGTGGACCCTCCGCTTCCTGTACTGGATCGGGGTGAGCCCGCATCGACTTCAACATTTTTACAGCATGGTGAGATAACCGTATGCGTCCCCAACCCTCGGACCGTAAACAGCCTGCATCCGCAGCCCTGGTGATCTTTGCCAAAGCGCCGGTGCCGGGACAGGTGAAAACCAGGCTCTGCCCGGCATTGACCGAAGACGAAGCCGCAACACTGCACGGCAGTTTTGTGCTCGACACCCTCGAACGCACCAAAGCCGCCGCCGCCACATTCAAACTCTCGTTCGATCGTGTTCTCGCCTGCGCTCCCTCGAGCACGCATGTGTTTTTCCGCATCATGGAAGCGCGGCACGGGGTGACCCTCCTGGATCAGGAGGGCGACGACCTCGGCGCACGTATGCGACACACGTTCGACCAAGTCTTTGCCCGCGGCTACAAGCAGGTCTGCCTGGTGGGAACCGACGTCCCGTCACTGCCGCTGACGCACTATCGCGACGCCTTCGCAGGGCTCACCCGGCATGATCTTATCTTGGGACCGGCCAACGACGGCGGGTACTACCTGATCGGCATGACCAGGCCTCACCCGGCCCTCTTTGAGCATATTCCCTGGTCGACGGACCAGGTCTTGACGCTCACCGAACAGAAGGCTGCGGTAGCAGGACTGAAAACCGCGCTCCTGCCCCGATGGAACGATATCGACACCCTGGAGGATCTCCAAGGTCTGATCGATGACTGTATCGCGGATAAGAAACGCCCGAAGAAGGACCGCGTCTATTCAACCAGAACGGCGGGAACGCTGGAGTTGCTCGCCAAGCGCCTGCGCGAACGCCGGGCTTAGAAGAGGACCTATGCCGAACCAGGTCGCACTCATCACCGGCGGAGCCAAGGGCATCGGCCGCGCCATTGCCCTCGACCTTGCCGCGCAGCACTGGTCCATCGCTATTTGCTACCGAACCAGCACCGCCGCCGCAGAAGAGACCAGGGCGGCCATCGTGGCTCGCGGCGGCCAAGCCCTCGCCATGCAATGTGATGTGTCCGATCCGGCAGCGGCCAAGCAGTGCGTCGCGCAGGTGGAGGCGCAATGGGGCAGAATCGACGCCCTGATCAACGGGGCCGGCCCCTACCATCGCGTGAATCTCTTCGACGAAACGACAGCAGGTTGGCGCGAGATGTTCGACGGCAATCTTCACCCGATATTTTATCTCGGACAAGCGGTCGCGCCAGGGATGACAGCCAGGAAACACGGGAGGATCATCAATTTCAGCATGGCCAATGCCGACCAAATGGTAGGCCAGCCGGAAGTCACGGGACATTACATTGCAAAGGCCGGGGTCTTGATCCTCACACGCACCCTGGCAAAGCTGCTCGCGCCCTATGGCATTACGGTCAACGCGATTTCACCTGGCTTTATCGATTCGGGCAGTGCGCCCCCGGAAGAACTGGCAGGAGTAGTCAAACGGATCCCGGCGGGTTATGTCGGCAGCGTGGACGATACGGTGGCCGCGGTGAGGTACTTACTGAGTGAAGAGGCTCGCTACGTCAATGGGGCAAATCTCCATCTCAGCGGCGGATGGGGTATTTGACGGCTTCATCGTTACTTCGCGAGAAACAGAATGACAGCGATGAGCATCGCCATCGCATAACTTTTCGGATCCTTCACGGCAAACACCACCGGGTCATCGTCCATTTGATTCCGGTATGCCAGCATCCAAATCCGACTGATCCAGTACAACATCACGGGGCACACCAGCCACAGCACCTCCGCATGGGAGTACAGCACTAACACCTCTCTGCTGCTGATATACAATGCCAAGACCAACACCGCCAGCAATCCGCTCGCTGTGCCGATGCTGGAGATATGCTCAAGATCCGTCACCCAATACCCCCGTCCATGTAACTCGGTTCCTTCCGTCTGGCTCGCAAGACGCAGCTCGGTAAAGCGTTTGACCAGGGCAAGGCTCAGAAAGAGAAATAGCGAAAACGTCAACAACCAATGCGACGGAACGACGTCGGTCGCAGCTCCTCCGCCATACACCCGCACCGTATACAGCTGGGCCAGCACAATGACATCCAGCAGCACGAACTGCTTAATGTAGAAGGAATAGGCAGTGGTTAAGACGAAGTACCCGACCAACACCATGAAAAACACCGGCGGAAGCAAAAAGGCTAATGCGGCGCCTCCGAACAGAGAGCCTGTGGCCAAACCAAGGCCGAAGGGAATGGACAAGCTGCCTGAGGCAAACGGACGGGATTTTTTTCGAGGATGCCGGCGATCAGAGGAAAGATCCAGGCAATCATTCAGAATATAGACAGAGGACGCGGTGAGACTGAATGACAGAAAAGCCAACGCTGCCTGAATCAGCAATGAACGATGGGTGAGTTGATGGGAGGCGACAACCGGAATAAACACCAGCACATTCTTGGCCCATTGATGCACGCGCAAGGCCTTACCCACCTGCTTCAGCCAGCTCACCGGTTGACTGAAGATTCGGCTGACGGGGGCAAGGGCCTCTGCGCGTATCGCCAACCCGACGGACGCATTGACGACAATCGCTTCATTGGCTTGGGCCCAGACCGGCAAATCGGCAGTGGAGTTTCCTGCATAGGCAAACCGGCGACTTCCATAACGCTCGACCAGGAGCGCCACCTTGCGCCCACCCTTGAGATTGATCGACGCATCGCTGCCAAAGACCTGCCCATCGAATAAGCCCAAGTGACCGTCTACTGCCTGGGCAAAACTCACATGACTCGCCGTCGCT
>DAONAB010000201.1:0-6038 GCA_035400805.1 Nitrospira sp.
AATCGAAGGCAAAGAGGGAGCCCCCCTGGCTGGCCAGCCGGTCGAGCACACGTTTCCCTTGAGCACTGAACACGTCTTGCATCGGCGCGACTATCGCCCCCGTCCCGAGGCTTGTCCCACCTGCTTCATGACCCGAATACGACGGCGCATCCTGGCCGCATCCATGAGCATGCGGCCCGCCCATCGATAGACATTAAACTCCTGAATCAGTCCGCGCATGCTCCGCATGCGGGCGCGCTGCTCCTTCGGCGTCATCGACAGCGCCATGTGCAAGGCCGCCGCGCATTGATCGATGTCATACGGATTGACCACCAGCGCTTCCGGCAGCTCCAGGGCCGCGCCGGTAAACTGGCTGAGAATCAAAACACCCTGCTCATCATCACGAGCCGCGATGAATTCCTTGGCCACCAGGTTCATGCCGTCGTGCAAACTGGTGACGAAACACAGGTCGGACGCCCGATAATATTCATACACATCCGGTGGCTCGTGATGCTTCACCTTCAACACGATCGGCTCGTACCCTTCGCGGCCGAACCGTTTATTGATGCGTTCCGCCAAGGCATAGACCTGGTCGTGAAAATGTTGATACTGATCGATGATCGTCCGGCTCGGCGCCGCAATCTGCACGAAGGAGAACTTGCCGACCCATTCCGGCTGCAGTTCGAATAATCGTTCGACCGCGAGAAACCGTTCGATGATGCCCTTGGTATAGTCCAATCGATCGACACCGATTCCTACCAGCCGATCAGGCCCCATGGCATGTCGCTCGCGGATGTGCACCCGGCAGTCCGGCACAGGCCGTTGGTTTTCGAGCCAACGTGACGGCCACTCGATGGAAATGGGGTAGGGATTCACCGCCGTCAACCGCCCGCCATACGAGACGGTCGATGAGTCGCGGTCGATACGCGCTTCCAGGATGCGGTCGATGCACGACAAGAAATGGTTGCCGTGCTCGCGGGTGTGAAACCCGACGATACTGCTGCCCAGCAACCCTTCCAGAATTTCCTGCCGCCACGGGCAAATGCCGTAGCTCTCGGAGTTGGGCCAGGGAATGTGCCAGAACATGATGATGGTCGCGTTCGGCAACTTCTCCCGCACCATCTTGGGCAGCAGCGCAAAGTGATAATCCTGCACCAGGATCACGGGATCATCGGTCTTGGCCTCTTCGACCACGGCTTTCGCAAACCGCTCGTTGACGGCGACGTATTGCTCCCAGTCGGAGGTCCTGAACGTGGGCCGGACATGCGCATTGTGGCACAGCGGCCAGAGTCCCTCGTTGGAGAAGCCGTAGTAAAATCCGGACTCCTCATCCGGCGACATCCAAATCCGACGAATATCGTACGAGGGATGATCCGGCGGCACCCGAACATGGTCCCGGTTATCCACGACTTCTTTGTCGGCGGATCCGTTGCCGTGAGCGATCCAGACGCCCGAACAGGCCCGCATCACAGGTTCAAGGGCTGAGACCAATCCACTGGCCGGCACCTGGACTTCGATTTTTTGCCCGCGCCGGTTATGAATGTAAGGTTGGCGATTCGACACAATGAGAATTTCATCGCCTGACAAGTGTTCGTGGAGAATCGTCTTCAGACTGGCCGGGCTCCAGGTGATCTGGCTCTCATCCCGCATCCGGCGATCGGCTTCAAGCTCTCGCACCAGGGCATGGAGGTCCTGCGCCACCGGATGCAATTCCGCCGAATGGGCCTGGCTGGATTCTGCCGGCAAGCCCTTGCTGGTCAACATCTCCCGCACCCCGGCGACCCACCCTCGCCAGCTGAGTTGCGCCACCAGCACCGTGACCGCCGAAATCACCCCGGCAAGGCCGACGAATAAATAGAAGATGTACCACTTGGTGTCGGTGCTGCGCTGGTGCACGAAACTCATGTCATGGACCAGCATCAACCGGCCCTGCGCCTTGCCGGCCGACTGGATCGTCGCCACCACCACATGCAGCGGACCTTGGGCGAACTCCACCACTTCAGAGGAGCCGGGCGCCAGATGCGCCAGGCTTTCGCAGGACAATTGATCCGGGTAGGTCAAGGTCTGGTAGAGCAGGCGCTGCTGCATGTCGCAGAAGCCCAGAGCGTACAACCGTTCATCCTGAATCACTTTATGGAAGTAGGCAAAAATTTTCGTGCGGGAGCGAGAGACCACCAGGTCCGCCAGCGGCACCTCCATCGTGCTGGCCAGCAACTTGGACCGGCTCTCGAGGTCGCGCGTGAACCACTTCAGCGTGAGGGAATCCACCAACGGCACCACGCTGTAGGCCACCACGCCAAGAACGAGCAACAGGGGAAGAATAAAGCGGAGGGACAGACGCATTTTTTCTCCCGTAGTTTACTTTGAGACGAAAATCTCTTATGGTCGGAGCATGTACCCCTACGGACTCATCGGCAACTGCCACATCTCCGCGCACATCCATGAAAGCGGGTCAGTCGACTGGCTCTGCCTGCCCAGACCGGACAGTGATCCGGTCTTTGGACGAATCCTGGATCCGGAAGGAGGGCACTTTTCCATATCAAGCCCTACCAGCTCCGCTCAAGTCAAGACAACGCAGCGCTACCTCCCCAATACAAATATCCTCGTGACGGAGGTGTCCACGTCCAACGGCGACGCCTTCAGAATCACGGATTTCTGTCCCCGATTCGAACAGTACGGCCGCATCTACCGTCCCGCAGCGATCTTTCGCATCGTGGAACCGCTGGCGGGCACGCCGTCTATTCGCGTCAGCTGCCGGCCGGTCGCAGGGTGGGGGAAAGAGTACGCGCGCGGCATGCGCGGCAACAGCCATGTGCGGTACGACATCCGCGGAGAATACCTTCGGCTGCTGACCAACATGCCCCTCACGTATCTGTACGAAGAGCGGCCGTTTGCCTTGACCGAGAAGACCTACTTCGCCCTGACCTGGGGCCTGGGCATTGAGGACGACCTTGCCAAGGTCAGCCATGAGTTTCTGGATCAGACCACCCGCTACTGGCGCATGTGGGTGAAGCATTGCTCGATTCCCGTGCTGCATCAGGAAGAAGTGATCCGCTCCGCGCTGGCCCTCAAACTGCACTGCTATGAAGATACCGGCGCCATCCTCGCCGCCCTGACCACCAGCCTCCCCGAGGAGCCGGGTGGCCCGAGAAATTGGGACTACCGCTATTGCTGGTTGCGCGACGCCTATTTTTCGCTCACCGCGTTCCATAACCTCGGACACTTTGAGGAAATGGAAGGATTTCTCAAATTCCTCCTCAACATCGCCTACACCCATGAACATTCCCGGGAACGGCTCGCGCCGGTCTATACCCTGAGCCAGGATCTTCCGCTGCCGGAAACCGAACATGCCAATTGGGCCGGCTTCTCGGGCAGCGCCCCGGTACGTAACCACAATCAGGCCGCTGAACACATTCAAAACGATGTGTACGGCGAGCTGGTGCTGGCGCTGACACCCATTTTTACCGACAACCGCTTCTACGACTTGCGGACGAAAGATCAGGAACAGCTCGTCGCCAATCTGGCTCGCCTGTGCGACCGCACCATTGCCCAACCGGACGCGGGTCTGTGGGAAATTCGCAATGGCTGGCAGGAGCACTCGTTTTCGAATCTGATGTGTTGGGCCGGACTCGACCGGGCGCACCGTATGCACAAGGCGGGGTTTCTTCCGTCCTTAACCCTCGACATCGACGCCGCCCGTGCGCGCGCGGCACAGGCGCTGCTGAACGCGACCAAAGACGGCTCCCTCCGCAACGGCCCCAAGGACGACACCTACGATGCCTCGCTGGCGCAAGCGGCGATCCTGGGATTCCCCAATCGGGACGTATGCGAATCCACCATGCAGAGCATTGCGCGCGCGTTGGCCGTCCAGACCGGCGGCAAAGAAACCGGGTTTTATTTCCGATACCTGCGGACGGATGATTTCGGACGGCCGCAATCGAGCTTTGTCATTTGCTCGTTCTGGGTGGTTCAAGGCCTGGCCCGGCTCGGACGGATGGCAGAAGCACAGCAGATCATGGCGCAAGTGCTCACCGGCGCGAACCATCTCGGGCTCTTCTCCGAACATTTCGTCCCGGAGACGCGCACGCAGCTGGGCAATTTCCCCCAAGCCTACTCACACGTCGGCCTCATCAATGCCGCGTTCGCCGTCAGTCCGTCCTGGACGACCGTCCTCTAATTAGCCACACCTCCGCGGCCTGACGACCACCGCGATTCGGCACCATCACCGTCTCTGATTTCAGAATGACATCGCACCCCGGAGCCGTGCAACAAACCCCGGGGCGAAGGGAGGGGAGCGCGGCGTCAGCCGCGCAAACACAGACTACTGGGCAGGACCGACGACACGGATGGTGCCCGGCTCGATCTTCATCCCGCCTGGATCAGCCGATCGCATACGCGCATTGTAGCTGATGGCGATGGGCTTGCTGAAACACAGACTCGCGCTTTTGCTTGGGTCTAACTCCTTCAACTCAGTCACTCCCCCCATCATGCCGGTGAAGCCGCGATCGCAGGACAACATATCCGCATTCAAACCGGGGATATCGATCAGCACAGGGAGCGTCCGGTGGTTCACAAACCGGATTTCGTCACCCACATGCACGGTCAGATCTGCAGGCACCAACCCCGCCTCGAATTTGACCTCGTGGATGATCGCCGTTCTCGATGTCTGCGGCAAACCCGCGCACCCGGCCAAGAGAGCGACCGCTACCGACACGCTTCGTATATATCTCATGGCTTCCTCCTTGGTGAAATGGTCTCGCTGTTCCTCTCTGTATATATAACAGGCGATGAGGCCATGACACCACGGGGGCTCAGCACATCCGCGAGATCGGTGCGACAGAATTATCTGACACGGGTCACCCGATTGGTATCGGTGTGGTGAAACACATCAGCGCGCCCCTTCATCTTCAGCTGCGTGTCTTCGTGGTAGCTGAAACTGTCCGGGCCGTGCAGGGTCACCGTGAGTTCATACCGGACGGTCTTGAATTCCCGATCCAGAAACGTATTCGAACAGATGCCATAGGTATCCGATCCGGCGTTGGCCGCGATCTGAAACGACGTCGCATCCGGTTCGACCGTACCCCCGGCCAAGACGGTGACACCTCGTGGAACGATGAAACAACGCAGCACTTGTTTTGCCGCCGCGTCCCAAAGCCAGTACCCGGTTTCTTCATGAAAGGGGCCGGCATCACCCAAGCGGTATGCCACGGTGGCATACCGCAAGCCGTACAGTTGTTGTTCATGATTGTTAACCGGCCCGAACGGCTCAAACGTCAACCGTTCACGATACGCATTACGTTCGGTGCCCCGGTCATCCGATGGCGCCACATCCGTGCCTTTGTCCCCCTCCCACACACCAGCCAATGCGGCCAACGGCCCAAGATACTTCAGCACATCCTCACCCATGTTCTTCATCCTCCTGGTTTGACCGAACGCCGCTCAGACTGTGGCTTCACGGCACGGGCGGGTGCTCTTGTAGCAAAGCGACAGTCGCCTTGCAATTGTGAAGAGGGAGTCGGAGAAACCAGAGGATGGAAGCCGCCCATCGGCTACGCACACGGTAGAACACAGAGGGCTAGAAGCCAGAAGAGATGCTCCCGGATCTCAGGAGCATCGGCACATCGCGTCTCTTCTGGCTCGGCTTCACGACGCCTCCTCCGCAAGCAGCGGCCGTATATCGGCAGCCCGGCTCACTACAGCCATGACGAGGGCAAGCAGGATGAGCGCCCCCGCGACGGCGAACGTGATCTGCATCCCGGTAGCGACGGCCTCCGGAGCAGCGGTGGTGATGTCGGTCATCCCTGATGCATACGTGAACAGGGCACCCATGGCGGAGGCGCCGGTGATCAGCCCCAGATTGCGCGACAGGTTGAGCAACCCGGAGATGACACCTCGCTGATCTGAAGGAATGTCCATCATCACCACGGTGTTGTTGGCCGTCTGAAAGAGCGCATACCCAACCGTCAGGACAACGATAGGGAAGATGTAGCCGGCGATCCCCATCGTGGCTGGTATCGAAGACAGTAAAACACACCCGGCCGCGATACCGATTAGTCCCA
>DAONAB010000202.1:0-4372 GCA_035400805.1 Nitrospira sp.
TTGTATCGTTATCGGTCGATCTGCCGTTCCAGCATAGTGTCTACGTGGGGTAAGGTGTTGCGTCCGATTGAAACAGTTTGGCAGGTACGGTTCACACCTGGTACGCAGGGACCTCGAGGGCGGGACGGATGACCAGCCCGGGATCGTGCGCTTCACAGCGGCTGACGAAATCGGCAGGAAGATCAACCTATTCCGTGATGGCCAGGTCATATGAACCAGCCCGCGAGCCCACGATCTCATTAAAACACCGGCCACTTTCAGCTGTCAATTCCAGGATATCCGAAGCGATGGCAGACGGGCCAGGCTGGATTGCGGGGGCTGAGTTAACTGAGATCGATGCGTGCGCCTCTGACCACCTTCAACCGGTCGGCCGCACGGCCTTCTTTCAGGAACACCTCGACGTATCCGTTGCTGTTGATCAGCGCCTGGGGTGTATCGGCTGACCCCTCCCCGTAGCTACGCACCAGGCCGTCGATCGTCAGGCCGCCGATGCGGATGTACGGGTCGGCGCGTTTGGTTACTCCGCGGACTTCCCGGATCTGGTACGCGGTGAGGTTCGAAATGAGATTGCCGAACCGATCGATATAGACGATCTCTCCTGCCATCACATGTTTATCCCAGGACGGTTCGGAAATCGGCAGGCGTTCGTAATTGGGGACGAGCCGGCCGAACGAACCGATCGGTTGGCCTTTGGTCAACCAAGCCGCAGCCGGGGCGAAGAGGTCGCGCCCGTCGAAGGTCGCGCCTTCGGAATCGAGCCGGTATTGGCGGTTTTCGAGGTGCCGGACTTCGACTCCTATTTCGTCCTGGTAGATATGGGTAAAGAGCCCGTTGTCCGGACCCACAAAATAGTAGCGCGAGGATGAGACCACCAGCGGACGTCTGGTGGTGCCGACACCGGGATCGACGACGGCGACATGGATGGTGCCATCCGGAAAATAGCGATAGCAGGATTTGAGGAGATACGCAGCATCCGCTACATCGTGCGGCGTGACGTGATGCGAGAGATCTACGATCTGCGCCTGAGGATTGATGTTGAGAATGACACCCTTGAGACTCGCGACGAAATAATCGCGGTCGCCGAAATCCGTCAACAGCGTGATGAGGGGAATGGTTACCGGCATGACAGAAACCGGGCCAGGGCAAGGGCGTGTGGTGTTGAGCGAGACCCGAGCGGCAAGGCGATGAGCTGTGACATAACGTCTACAATTCCTCGAACCGGATTTCCATCACTTCGTATTCCACCACTTTGACAGGAGTCGTCACTTCTACCAGATCGCCGACCCGCTTGCCGATGAGTGCCCGGCCGACCGGCGATTGCACCGAAATACGCGAGAACTTAAGGTCTGCTTCATCCTGGCCGACCAGAGTATATTGTTTTTTGGCCTGGGCCTCCTGTTCGATCAGCACCACGGTGGCGCCGAAAACAACGGTGTCGCTGGTGCGGCCGGCGATGTCGATAATCCGGCAGTCGGCCAGCTTGCCCTTCAACTCGGCCAATCGTGCCTCAATAAAACCCTGGCGCTCTTTCGCGGCATCGTATTCGGCGTTTTCGCTCAGATCACCATGCGCGCGGGCTTCTGCGATTGCCTCGATGACCCGCGGTCGCTCCACTTTGTGGAGCCGGTCCAGTTCAGCCTTCAGCGCTTCGTAGCCTTTTCTCGTGATCGGTGTCGGCATATCTTCCCCCCGATGACCATTGAAACCGGCTTCCGGCGGCGCGCCTTTCGGTTCTCTCGCCGGTTGCCGCATCCAGGAACGATGCGACCGCTGCGTCGTTGTTCCTGGAACCTGTTGTCAATTGTCCCTCTGTCAGGACCTTCGCTCAATTCACCCGGTGATACTCCTGCAATGCTCGAATGGCAAGCCCCTTTTTCAGGAGCGCTTCGATCCCCATCACCGCAGCCAGGGCTCCCCGCATCGTGGTGTAGTAGGGCACGCCTTTGTGCAGCGCCTCGCGTCGAATCGACAAGGAGTCGGTCTGCGCGGATGCGGTCCGCACCGTGTTGACGACCAGGGCCACGTCTCCATTCTTGATATGGTCGACGATGTGCGGTCGTCCTTCCTGCACCTTGTTGACGATATCCACGCGCATCCCCTGCTCGGTCAAATACGCCGCCGTTCCTGAGGTCGCGGTGATCCGGAATCCCAGCGCCACGAGGCGTTGGGCGACATCGCAGGCCCCCGCGCGGTCTTCACTTTTGACGCTGAGAAACGCGGTACCTGACGTCGGCAGGATAGCGCCGGCGCCGGCTTGAGACTTGACGAATGCCCAGCCGAAGTCGCTGTCGATGCCCATGACTTCCCCGGTGGACTTCATTTCCGGCCCGAGCAGCACGTCGACGCCGGCGAATTTGGTAAACGGGAACACCGCTTCCTTGACCGAGAGATGCGTCGGGGTCGGCGCCGTCGTGAAGTTCAATTGTTGGAGCGATTTGCCCACCATCACCTTCATCGCCAGTTTGGCCAGCGGCACGCCGATGGCCTTGCTCACGAACGGGACGGTGCGTGAGCCGCGCGGATTCACCTCCAAGACATAGATGGTCTGATCCTTCACGGCGAACTGGGCGTTCATGAGTCCGATGACGCCGAGCTCCAACGCCAGCGCGGTCATCTGGCGACGAATTTCCTCGATGGTGGCGGCGTCCAGCGTATACGGCGGCAGGGAACAGGCGGAATCACCCGAGTGCACCCCCGCCTCCTCGATATGTTCCATGATGCCCGCCACGACTACCGTGGTGCCGTCGGAAATCGCGTCGGCATCGATTTCGATGGCATCGCGCAAATACTTATCGATCAGCAACGGATGTTGCGCTGAAGCCTTGACGGCCGTATTCATGTAGTGCAGCAAGCCGGCCTCGTCGTAGACGATCTGCATCGACCGGCCGCCCAGGACATAGGATGGCCGTACCATCACGGGATAGGTGATGGCGGCGGCGATCGTCAACGCCTCCTCGACGGAATGGGCCATACCGCTTTCCGCCTGACGCAAGCCGAGTTTGTCGAGCAGTTCGCGAAACCGTGCGCGATCCTCCGCGCGGTCGATGGCATCCGGACTGGTTCCCAGAATATTGACGCCCGCGCGAGACAGGGAGAGGGCAAGCTTCAACGGCGTCTGTCCGCCGAACTGCAGCACCACGCCCATGGGCTGTTCGCGCTCCACGATGTTCAGCACATCCTCTTCCGTCAGCGGTTCGAAGTAGAGCCGGTCTGACGTGTCGTAGTCCGTGCTGACCGTTTCCGGATTGCAATTGACCATGATGGTTTCGATCTGCTCCTCGCGCAAGGCCATGGCAGCATGCACGCAGCAATAGTCGAACTCGATCCCCTGCCCGATCCGGTTTGGTCCGCCGCCTAGGATTACGACTTTCTTTCTGGCGGTCGGCCGCGCTTCGCATTCCCGCTCATAGGTGGAGTACAGATACGGCGTATGGGCTTCAAATTCAGCGGCGCAGGTATCGACGCGTTTGTAGGTGACGCTCCGTGGGGCAGGTCCTTTGCTGAGGGCCACGCGCCAGCGTCGAACCGTACTTTGCGGCACTCCGAGCAGTTGTGCCAGGCGTTCGTCGGCGAAGCCCAATTGTTTGGCCTCGAGCAACAGTTCCGGTTGTAGTCCTGAGTCGCCGAGCTTGTCGCGTTCTGCCACGAGCCGTGGTTCGAATTCGACGATTTCACGAATCTGTTCCAGAAACCAGGGATCGATTTTCGTCAGGGCGAAGAGTTCCTGGTTCGTCATCCCGAGACGCATGCCGTCGGCTAAGCGCCACAGCCGGTCCGGGAGCGGTGTCCGCACGGCCTTGCGGACCTGTTCGGCCGCCTCTTCCCGGTTCAGCGATGCAGGGACGAGGAGATCCAGCCCCATCTTCGAGCTAAAACCGAACTGATCGACTTCCATGGAGCGGATCGCCTTCTGCAGCGATTCCTTGAATGTCCGCCCGATGGCCATGACTTCGCCGACTGATTTCATCTGGGTGGTCAGCGTCGGATCGGCACCGGGGAATTTCTGGAACGCAAAGCGGGGAATTTTCACGACGACGTAGTCGATGGTCGGCTCGAAGGAGGCTTTCGTCACGCCGGTGATATCATTCGTGATCTCATCCAGCGTATACCCGACAGCCAGCTTGGCGGCAATTTTGGCAATGGGAAATCCTGTCGCCTTGGATGCCAGCGCCGAGCTCCGGGAGACGCGCGGGTTCATCTCGATGACGACCATCTCGCCGTTGACCGGGTTCATGCCGAATTGAATATTCGCGCCTCCCGTATCGACACCGATTTCACGAATGATGCGCACGGCTGCATCGCGCAGCATCTGGTATTCCTTATCAGTCAGCGTGAGCGCCGGCGCCACGGTGATGCTGTCGCCGGTATGGAC
>DAONAB010000202.1:4472-6028 GCA_035400805.1 Nitrospira sp.
GTGGCGACGCCGCTGTCCGGCACGCGCAGGCCGATTTTCCACATCGCCTGCCGGAACGCATCTCGATCCTCGGCTTTATGAATGGCCTCGATCGACGCGCCGATCAGTTTCACGCCGTATTTTTCCAGGACGCCCCGTTTGGCCAGCCCGATGGCCGTATTCAACGCCGTCTGCCCGCCCATGGTCGGCAGCAGCGCGTCCGGACGTTCGCATTCGATGACCTTTTCCACGACATCGAGGGTGATCGGTTCGATGTAGGTGCGGTCGGCGAAATCCGGATCGGTCATGATCGTGGCCGGATTGCTGTTGATCAGGATGACGCGGTAGCCCTCTTCTTTGAGCGCCTTGCAGGCCTGGGTGCCCGAATAATCGAATTCGCAGGCTTGCCCGATCACGATGGGGCCGGAGCCGATCAAGAGAATGGAGCGGATGTCTGTCCGTCGTGGCACAATTGACCTCGAATAAAAGAAGTTAGCCGGTCGGCAGAGGCGCCTCGGGCATGGGCCCCACCGGCGGCCGGTAGGGTTGGATCGGACCGGACGGGATTGCCGGGACCTTTCCTGCAGGATGATAGTGTTTCAGGGCTTCGGGGATCCAGGCCTCAATCTGATTGATGCGGGTGACATCGGATGGATGGGTCGAGAGGAATTCCGGAATCGCCTGCTGCGAGCGGAAACAGAGCTTATTGATCATGGCGCGCGGACAGCCGCTCATCCGTTCCCAGAAGGACACCGCTTCGCGCGGGTCATATCCGGCTTCAGCCATGAGGCGCAGACCGATGAAATCCGCTTCCGATTCCTGGCGGCGGTCGAAGGGCAAGGAGACGCCGACGCCATACACGGTCATCGCCGCCATGGCCGCATCCGGCCGTCCGACGGCCGCGCCGGCGCCCAGGGCAGCCAGTTGTCCGATCTGTTCGAGAATGCCGCGACTCATCCGTTCCGCTCCATGGCGCTGCAGAGCATGCGCCACCTCATGACCCATCACGGTCGCCAGCCCGTCCTCGGTCTTCGTCACTTTCAAAATGCCGGTAAACACCGCGACCTTGCCGCCCGGCAGCGCAAAGGCGTTGATCGTGCGATCGTCCTGAATGACGGCAAATTCCCACTGGTATTCCGGTTTGTTTGCCGCCTTGGCGATGCGATTGCCCACCCGGTGCACCATCTCGTTGAGCTCCGGGTTCTCGCTCAAGGGGGCCTGCCGAAGGACTTCCCGAAACGCCGAGAGGCCCATCGCCATTTCTTTTTCTTCCGACAGATAAATGAATTGGTCGCGCGCCGTGCCGGGCGCTCGCTGACAGCCCCCAACGGATTGCAGCAGGCCCATCGCTGCTCCAAACCCCATGGTCGTGGCCAATAGCGACGCGGCGCGCGCACCCAGTGCCAGGGCCGCACGTCGCCCTATCGATGTGTTGAGCAGCGTTTCGATTGAATGTCGGTCTGACGGATACATCACGTCTCTTCCATTCAATCAGCACCGGACGGCGGAAGCAACTCACCGGCTCAGGGCATCCACAGATACATGAACTGCGGAGACCCGCCTCGCACGACCGAGAG
>DAONAB010000203.1:0-6016 GCA_035400805.1 Nitrospira sp.
GCCGATTCTTCCCAATACCGGGGCATCGAGGCCAGCTATGATTGGCGTCCCTCGCCAGGCTGGCGGTTCTCCGGGGCCTATACGCACATCGACGCGCAGTACATCAACTTCGCCGATCAGTTCAGGGTGAACGGGGCGGGCCCGATCACGCAGATTTTGCGGGACGGCAAGCAGGTGCCCAACGTGGCGCGGGACGTGCTGAATTTCAAGGAAGAGTACGAGCATCCATCCGGGTGGGGCGGGTGGTTCGAGACGACCTATTGGAACAGCTACTTCTTAAACAACAACAATACCGTGGGCGCGCCGGCCTATTGGTTGTTGAACGCCAATCTACATAAGACGATTGAGCTCAAACCGACCTCCTGGTTCCGTTTCGCGAAGTTCTATCTGCAGTTGGATAACATAGCCGATAAGCGGTACGTCGGCTCCGGCGGTGTCATTGCCGACAGCACGCCGGATGCGAACAAGACATTGTTCTTCGCCGGCTACGGCCGGGCCATCTATGGCGGCGTGACGCTGGGATTGTTCTAGCCCGGCGTATTCATGAGTGCTTCTGCTGGACTCGCCGATCCGCTGCGGCGACGAGCCTTCGGTCCCCGGGCTCGCCCCTCCGGTCGGGCCGCTTCACCAACTCAGCGGCGCGCACAAGCGTGGCGCTCTGTAGTCATCCCGCCGTGCGATCCTCAACGCACTGTACGAGTACGCGTCGAGTCTTCCCGGCTCCGCGCGCCGGTCTCGCGATGCGGTCCGACGATTTCACGACGAACCGTCATCAATAGTGCGGGCTCAGTCGATCAGAGTCGCTGGGGCGTTCGGAGGTCGCGGACTGTAGCATCTGTGAGCACCCATCTGTAGACAATCTCGCCTGCGCTTGCGTAGGGTGAAGGCCGTTTTTCCTACATAGGGGATCTGTGGACGCCATCATTCGTTCCATGTCGATTGTGCGCTCCCGTCGTGCCCTCCTGTGGCTCGCCTGCCTCCTGGCCTGTATTCGAGTGCTCGCCGTCGGGATTTGCTCCACCTGTTTCAACGAGTTCGACGCCCCCGCGTCGCGCGTCTTCTATCTCCATGACGGGAGCGACCATGACGCCTGTCACCACGGCCGCGAGCCGGTGGGCCCGCTCGTCGCCTGGGCTTGCGAGGTCACGCAGGACGATGCGGATTTCGTGTTGCCGGACAGTCCCCCATTGCCGATCATCGTGTCGTTCCTGGTGCCGCTGACTCTCCTCGGTCTATCCCGCCGGGACAGCCTGTTGCTTGCCGGTAAGGGTCGCTCCCCGCCGCTCCGGTCGTTTCTGCCGTAACGATTCACCCATACGTGTATTGAACCACCGAGGCCGAGCGCCTGCGTGTGCGTCTGGTTCGTGCGTCTTGTCGGGAGAACGCTCCCTTCAACGTACCGGCTTGAACGGATGCGGCTGCGGAGCTTTTACCCTGCGGGGCGTTCTGCGCTCTGAGGAAAGGATGTTGTGACGTCATGAGTACCACCCGTTCTGCTTCCCCGCTCACGACCTATGTTATTGCGGCTGTCATGTGTGCGTGCGTTTCTCCGTTGCCGTCTGTGTTGGCGGCGGACCCGTCACCCACGGACACCGCCGAGGAGATTCCGGTCGTGAACGCGCCGGATGTGATGATCTCCGCGACCCGGACGCCGACTTCTATCGGCAATGTGAATCAGTCGGTGACTATCGTCACGGAAGAACAGCTGCAACTCCAGATGGCCGCCTCGTCCAGCCGGAGTCTGGGACAGATCCTCCCCAAGCTCGTGCCCGGCATGTCCCAGAACGACCAGTCGATGGACTCCGGCACGACGTTGAAGATGAGAGGACGGTCGATCGCGATTCTGATCGACGGAGTGCCCCAACAGAGCAGTCCGACCACGGAACTGGACCTGGCCCACATCGATCCCAGCGCTATTGAGCGGATTGAGATTGTGCGCGGCGCAACCGCGATCTACGGCAACGGCGCAACCGGAGGGTTGATCAACATCATCACGAAAAAAGCCGGAGAAGGGAAACCCGCGTTCTATACCGAAGTGCAAGGCAGCGGCTCCTTGACCAGGGTCTTACGAGGACTCAGCGGCACGGTCGTGCAGGGGTTCCAAGGAAAAAAGGACTGGTTTGACTACAACATCGTCGGGACCTTCAGCCAACAGGGGGGGATCTTTGATTCCGAAGGATCCCGGACCATGCCGGGGACCAACGCGACCGGTGGGTTTGCCGATACGAAGACCTACAACATTCTTGGCAAGTTCGGCGCCACCTTCGGCGAGCACCGGTTCCAGCTCACCTTCAATCGCAAACATACCCGGCAGGACACCAACTATCTGGTCGATCCGAGCGTCGATGCGTTGCCGCGTACGACTGCGCGCTTCATTCCCGGTCTGGCGCTCGACGATCAACCGAAGCTGACGAATACCCAGGTCAGCGCGGATTACACCCATCCGCATCTCTTCCTCGACAGCCGGGTCCATCTCCAAGGCTATTATCGCAGCCAGCAGACGCGGTTCCCGACATTCGATGTGAGGCCGTTCGGGGGCACGGATATTCTGCAAGGCCACAATCAAACCGATGTGCTGGGAGCCAGGCTCGATATCACGACGCCGATTCCGATCTATGGCAAGCCGCAAATCACCTGGGGCATGGACTTCTCCAGTCAGCACGGGGCTCAAAACTCGACGCTGTACGATCAGTCCGTCTACGACGCCACCGGCGGACGCGTCTACAGCAAGGCCGGTGAGGTGCCGTCGTCGCCCTCGCGAGTCTTTACGAACACCGCTGTCTTCGCACAGGGGGAGTGGACTCCGTTGGCTGCGCTCGTCCTGCGCGCGGGCATGCGGTATGAGCGCGTGAAAGTGTCCAGCAGCGATTTCACCGACAGCGCCACGTTCTTGCCGGCCAGCTCGATCAGCTTTGACACGACGGTGTTCAACGCGGGGTTTGTGTATCACATGACGGACCCGCTGGATCTGTTCTTCAATTTCAGCCAAGGATTCAGTGTGCCGGTGGGAACGATCGACAATGCCTTGGGCAACGTGCCGCCGGGCACCGCGATCTCTCTCTCTCGCTTGCAGCCGCAGCGCGTCAACAACTATGAGCTTGGTCTGCGAGGCACCTGGAGCAAGGTGCAGGGATCGGTGTCGGGCTACATTTCCAAATCCGACCTCGGCTTGAATTTCGATCAGTTCACCAATTCCCTGCAGCGGGCGCCGCAAACGACCTACGGCGTCGAGGCCACCCTCGATGTCCAGCCCTATGAGGGCTGGAGGATCGGTGGAACCTACACGTTCGTGGAGGGGGACCAGACCATTGCCCTCAGTCCGGACGTGCGCACGCCGCTCAATGGATTCAGCATTCAGCCGCAAAAGATTACCGCCTACCTGGAACATCTGACGGTGCCGGAATGGCAGTGGCGGAATCGCGTCCAGGTCCTGTATTCCGGCAGTCGCACCAGGTCGTTGACGGCGTTCAACACAGGCCTCGACCCGACGGGCGACCCCTTTTCCATGACGGAATACTTCGTGGTGGACCTCGTCAGCACGGTGAAAGCCGGGCCGGGCACCTTACGATTCGGAATCGAGAATCTCCTGAATCAGAAATATGTGGCGGCGTTCAATCAGATTTCCTTCTTGAACAGTTTCCACTATGCGGGACGAGGCACCACCGCGATGATCAGCTATTCGATGACGTATTGACCGGTCCCGGATCGATCAAGACCGCCTCGCTGATGCCAGCAGACTGGTTGTCGGGCCGCCCGCAAACGGCCCGGCAACCTGCTCGTATCCTCCACGCCTGTAGCAAGAGTGAGCAGGCATCGGTAGACAATTCTGCGTGCGGTTTCGTAGGGTGAGCGCGCCGTTCGACCGTGGAGACAATCCGTGAAGATGCCGTTTCGATGCATCCATCAGTCCGCTCCGTTGAGCCGCAGTGCACAAGCCGTGGCGTTGCTCGCCCTGTTGTTGATTACGATCCGGCTGGTCGCCGGATTTGTCTGCTCGACCTGTTTCAACGAGATTGAACGCCCGGACACCCGATCGTTCCATCTCCACGGCGGGGGCGATCTCGATCCCTGCCATCATGGAAGAGCCACGGCGCATCCATTGGTCAAATGGGCGTGCGCCGTCACGGTGGACGATTCCGTTGCCGTCTTGCCGGACGTGCCACAACTCTTTCTGGTGGTGTCGTCCCTGGCCGTCGCGTTTCTGCTGATCGTGCCCTTCCGCGGTCGCTTCCTCTTTGCGGCCACCGGCCGCGGACCTCCCCTCACGTCTGTCTGACTCCACCGTCACCACATCGATCACCATTGACGAGCCGGATCCCGCGCAGGCCGAGACGGGCTGTGCACGACGACCGTTCCGCACGCCTTCTGAAAGGCGTATGGCCTGCGGGTTGTCTCCGGCGGACACAGACTGCGGGCTCTGTTTCGACAGAGGGCCGCAGGAGAGGAAGGTATGTCGCACGCTACAAGGTCGCGTTTTCGAATCCGCATGGCCGGTCTCACGGTGTCTTCGTGGGGTCGAGCCGCATCCCGTTTCCTGTCGGTCGTGCTCACACTCGTCGCACTGACAGCCTGTATCGGCCCGCATAAGCCGGTGCCGACGCACAAGGCGGAGGCCGCGCCTGCTCCGGCACCCGAGCGGACCGACGGGCCTGGCTCCATTGAGGCCATGCCGGCGCCGGCCGAGACGGCGGCCGGTTCGCTCCCTCCCTCACCGCCCGTTCCGCCGCCGGCGGAGCGCGCTCAGTCGACCTCTCCGGACGTCCCGGTGGTGAATGTCAAACCGGTGTATGTCATGGCCCAGCAGGAGTCTTACCATGCCAGCCATGCCACCACGGCCACCAAGACCGACACGCCGATCATGGAGACACCGTTCTCCATCCAGGTCGTTCCGCAACAGGTGCTGAAGGATCAACAGACGACGCGCCTCGACCATGCGCTGAACAATGTCAGCGGAGTCTTTGCCAATCAGTCGCTGAGCCTGTTCGAGTCGTTTACGATTCGAGGGTTTGAAACGTTCGACTACTATCGGGAAGGAACCCGGTTCCAGTCGGCCCTGACGCAAACCGGCCGGAGGGAAATGGCGAATCTGGAGCGGATCGAGGTCCTGAAGGGCCCGGCCTCGATTCTCTACGGACGGATCCAGCCGGGCGGCATGATCAATCTCGTCACCAAGAAGCCGCTGGAAGAATCCTATTATTCGATCCAGCAGCAAGTCGGGTCCTACGATTTCTACCGCACGGCCTTGGATGCGACGAGCAAACTCAACGAGTCGGGGTCGCTGCTGTACCGCTTCAATATGTCCTATGAAAACACGGGCTCGTTTCGGGAGTTTATCGATAACCAGAAACTGTTCATTGCGCCGGTGGTGCAATGGAAATTGAGCAACCGCACGCAGATCACCTTCGACGGGGAATACAGTAAAGGTAAAGTCCGTCCGGACTATGGCACCGTGGCGCTCGGCACCAGGCCGGCCACTCTGCCGATCGAGCGTAACCTGGGCGAGTCCTTTGCCAAGGCGGACTATACGGCCATGCTCGGCGGATTCAATTGGTCGCATGAATTCAATAGCCAGTGGAAAATTCAGCACCGGGCGTATGTGCAAACAACGAAGGAAGACGATCAAGTGGTGCTGCCGCTGGCCCTGCAGGCCGACAACGAAACCTTGGACCGCTTTTTTGCCGGCTTCCAGGGCAACAAGCACAAGACCTACACGACCAGTCTCGACCTGACCGGGCGTTTTGATACGTTGGGGCTCAAACACCGGCTCTTGGTGGGAGGGGATTACTACCAGTTCAAAAATGCCGCCACCATCGTCGATAACTTCGCGTTTCCCTCCATCAACATCTTCAACCCGGTTCATGGCGGGAATTCAACTCCCGATCCGGCGGACGATTTCGTGTTCGATCTCCGCGAGAAATGGTTCGGCCTCTATCTGCAAGATCAGGTGGAACTGCCGTTTCACCTGCATCTGTTGGCGGGCCTGCGGTACGACAGCGCAGAGATCACGTCCGACAAC
>DAONAB010000204.1:0-5997 GCA_035400805.1 Nitrospira sp.
CCCCGCTCTTTGCAGACATTGAACGTATGATGAAACCACAGCACCACCGCGCCCAGATACAGCAGATTTAAGCCACTGGCCAACCCGAGGTTGGTCAACGGAGCCGCATGGGTCGCGAGTAATCCCCGCATTCCTTCAAACACATGCGCTGCCGGATTGACCGAGGCCACGACCCTCAACCACGCCGGCAGGACATCCAGAGGATAGAATACGCAGGAAATCGGCTGGAACAAAAATACCATGCTCCAGGCGAGCACCTCTGCTTCCTGACCGAACCGCATGATGAGCGAAGTCGTGAACACGCCGATGATCCATCCCGTCAAGACGAGATTGGCAATAAACGGCATCAGCCACAGGCCGATGATAAAAACATTGTAGCCATAAAACAGCCAGGCGCAGAGAGACATGACCACCGAGACCGCCGTGACCTTGAAGAGACTCATGACCATCGTCGCCGCGAGAAACTCGCTGGGCGTCAGCGGGCTGGCGAACAGATTCATCAGGTTGCGCGCCCAGATTTCTTCGAGAAAGGAAATCGTAATACCCTGCTGCGATCGGAACAATACGTCCCAGAGGATGAGTGCGCCCAGTAAAAACGTCACGACCGCCGGCATCTGTCCTTGAAAAGTCGCCAGATAGACCGTGATGAAGCCCCACACCACCAGATCGAGGAACGGCCAATAGATGATTTCCATCACACGCGGCAAGCTTCGCCGGTAGAGATACAAATGGCGAATAACCAGGGCCGCAATACGGTGGTAGGCCATCGTCGGCTACAGCTTCCCCTCGCAAGGCTTCGTCTCGTGACATGCCTGTTCAAAGCAGGGCTTCTGATGACAGGGGTGCTCCTCAACCGGCTGTTCATGACAATGGCCACATCCGCCCTCGTCCTGATGCGCACCAAGCAGTTCCTGCAACATCAAACGGGTTCCTTCAATGAAAGCCGGACCGATTCGTCGGCCATCCTGCAGGCGGAAGGCTGACGCGACAAGTAACGCCAGTGGTATCCCGGCCAGACCGACGTGTAACGCAGGGCTGCTCAGCCTCGCAGCATCGACGGTCCAGAGCACTACTCCCATAGCGCCCCCTGCAATCGCGGTGCTGGTGACACTGCTGATAAAAATCGGCCAGCCGCTCGTCTGCCGTACCAAACCGATCGCTCCCACGACAAACCACAACAATCCCCACCCTACCATCAGGCTGAGTCCGCCGATGAGTAGTCCCACAGCAAACGATATTCCTGCATCAACCATGACGGCGCTTACTCCCTTCGCACATGACACGATCCCGCGCTGACCGACTACTCCCGCGCGAGTTTGAGAAACACGTCTTCCAGATCCGCCTGGCCGAATCGAGCCACGATGTCCTTGGCGGTGCCTTCGGCCACGATTTTCCCCCTCTGCAGAAAAATGATGCGATCCGACATCTCTTCCATTTCCCGCATATTGTGCGAGGTATACAGAATACTGAGTCCGGTCGCTTGCCGTTCCTCCAAGAGGATCGCGCGAATCTTGTGCGCGATATCCGGATCCAGACTCGCGGTCGGCTCATCCAGAAACAGCACCTTGGGTTCAGTTAGGAGGGCCTTGGCCAGCGTCAAACGTGTCATCTGCCCCGACGACAGTTTGCGCGTCAGCTTGTGCCGCCATTCGACCATCTCCAGTTTTCTTACCATATCATCGACACGAGCCGCGATATTCGACATCCCGTACAATCGTGCGACGACTCGAAGATTTTCCTCCACCGTCAGGGAAAAGGGCAACGAGATGTAGGTGGAAGAAAAATTGACCTGCTGAAGAATTGTTTCCCGATTCGACTGCAAGTCGAGGCCGAACATGTGGATCGAGCCGGAGCTGGGCGTGACCAGTCCCAACATCATCTGAAACGTCGTGGTTTTGCCGGCTCCATTGGGGCCCAGCAATCCGAGGATTTCCCCACGCCCGATCTGGAAGGAAATGCCGTCGACGGCGGTGAATCCGCCGAATCGTTTGCTCAGATTGCGTACTTCGACCACCGGCGATGACATGTGCAGCTGGTTCCGCGGGCTAGAACGACAGGAATTCTGAGAGTTTTTCCGGCAGATGGCACGTTTCGCACTTCCGGCTCAGCACCCGACCTTCGTACTCGGTCTTGTTATCGTGGCATCGAAAGCAATCTGCTTGTGCGCGTTTGTGCAACACCGAGCCTTCAGGATGTTCCGAGTTCCATGGACGGCTGTCAGCGGACACATGCCCGCGAGGGATGACGATCGGATACCCTTTAATCGGTTTTTCATGCACCACTGCCGCGTGACAGGTGGTGCACCCTTCGCCTTGCGCACGGTGTTCAAACGCAGCCATATGTGTGCGATGGCTCATGATAAGGCCCACATCCTTCACCGGCGACGGCAAATCGCGAGGCGCAATCTCCGACACCCGCAGGATATTGCGGTGGCACCCGAGGCACACAGCGGAATCGACCTGAGCCTGGAGATTGTGCGGTTCCGTCGGTCTGCCGAACAGATAAATTGCTACGTCCCTCGTTCCATGCCAGGCTTTATCATGCAACCAGCCGACCACACCAGGCCTGACATGGCAGGCCACGCATTCCACTTCCTTGTGAGACGATTGCACCCAGCGCTCATACGCCGGTTGGATGGTATGACAGCTGGCGCAGAATTTCGGGTGGTTCGTCAGCGGAACCGCAACTCCTCCGAAAGCCACTGCGCCGGCCAGGATCGCCCCGAACACAATGGCGGGAGTTTTACGCATCATCCCGTTGGGATTTGGGGAAATGCCGGATGATCAATGCCGCCACCGCCGCCACATCATCGGGATCCAGCAGCGGGACGGATGTTTCAACGGGTTTGTTAGAGACGACCGCCAGCAGGCCGTCCTGCGAGACCGGCACTTCACCGATCTGGTCGCGCACGACAACGATCTTCGGATAGCCTTCGCTCCGCCACCCTTCCGCCAGAATCAGATCGTAGGAGGAATCGAGATACCGCTCCCGCACGTCCTCGACATTCATATGATCCGAGACATCGGCAAACATGGCAAGACTGCTCTTCGAAATGATCACGACGCTACTCGCACCGGCTTGCTTGTGCCGCCAGCTGTCTTTCCCCTCGGTATCCAAATCGAAGCCATGACCGGCGTGTTTGACCGTCGCCACTTTATAGCCGGCCCGCACCAGCTCGGGGATCACGCGTTCGATCAACGTGGTCTTGCCGCTATTGGACCGGCCGACAAAAGACAGAATGGGCACGGACATGACAAGTTCCTTTCGCGGCTTCAGCAGCAGGAGGGGCGGTGGGCGGCAGAGGCAGCCGGAGCGGCCTGGTCCAGCCATACCGACCCGCTGAGCAATTGCACGGTCACCGGATCGCCGGGAGTGAGACGCTCCACCTCGACTGGAATATCAATCAGGCAGTTCGCTTTAACCATAGAGGTGAGAATGCCGGACCCCTGATCGCCGGTCGTCCTGACCTTGAACACTCCATCTTCGCGCCACAATACCCCGCGCAAAAAATGACGGCGATCGGTCCGCTTGGAAAATTTCTCCTGAAAAATCGCTTCCAGCAACGGACGCCCATAACTTCGCGCCCCGGACAATTTCAACATAGCCGGACGAACGAGTTGCTCGAAGGTCACCATCGAAGAGACAGGATTGCCCGGCAACCCGAACGCCAGCTTGCCCTGGATCTTGCCGAAGGCCAGCGGCTGGCCTGGCCGGATGGCCAACTTCCAAAAATTCATCTCGGCGCCGAGATCCCGAAATACCGCTTTCGTGAAGTCGTAATCCCCCATCGACACGCCGCCTGACAGCACCAGAATATCGGCGTTCAATCCGTGGGAAATCTTTTCCTTCAACGCAGCGGGAGTATCGCGCGCAATGCCCAGCAAGATCGGCACGCCGCCGGCTTCCTGCACCGCCGCAGCAATACCGTAACTATTCGAATTGATAATTTTTTCTTCGCTGAAGCGCTCATCAAGATCGGCGAGTTCATCGCCGGTCGACAAAATGGCGACGCGCGGACGCTGATAAACCAACACGAAGGACTTCGCCAGAATGGCCAGCATTCCCGCTTCGCCGGATCGGATCTGGGTGCCCTTCGGAATGATGCAGTCGCCCTTTTGCACATCCTCGCCCTGCGGCCGGATGTTCGAGCCGCGAGGCTCCGCTTTGAAGACACGCACCGAATTGGGCGTATGCTCGGTATCTTCCACCTTGATGACGGTATCAGCACCGGCGGGAATCGGGGCCCCCGTCATGATTCGAATTGCCTGGCCTTTGCCCACGGACTTGGTGGGCATCTTCCCGGCCGGCACATCTTCGATGACGGCCAACGTGACCGGCTTGGCGATCGCGTGTTCTTGTGCAATGTCTTCCGCTCGCACCGCGAACCCATCCATCGCGGAGTTGTCCCACGGCGGATTCGAGCGCGTCGCGATAATATCTTCGCCGAGCACCCGGCCCAAGGCATCCAGAATCGAGACTTTCTCAAGCCCCAATGGAGCCGCTGCGTCCAGCACAATGCGCTGGGCTTCATGAAGCGGCGTCAATCCGACTGTCGCATCGGCAGATTTCACAAGTCACCGTCCCATCAATGTGGCTGTCGCGGCGCCGGTTTTATGAGCGACCCGCTTTTCTTGCAGAATGCTTCGACCTGGTTCGCGATATCGTGATAGGCCTGAGCGGTCACCGAGTCGGAGTTGAACAGGGCGAACGGCTCGCCCGCATCACTCTGCGTGACCACGTCGGGATCCAGCGGAATGCGCCCCAGGAACGGCACACCCATATCCGCGGCCGAAGCCTCTCCCCCGCCCTTCCGGAAGACATTGACTTCCTTGTGGCAGTGCGGGCATTCCAATCCGCTCATGTTTTCGACGATGCCGATAATCGGCACTTCGCTGTCTTTGCAGAACGTGACGGACTTCCGAGAGTCGAGCAGGGCCACCTCTTGCGGCGTGGTAATAATGACTGCTCCGCTCACACCGCCCAGCAGATCGATGGTGGTCACCGACTCATTGCCCGTCCCGGGAGGGAGGTCGATGAGCAGGAAATTCAGATCCTGCCACTCCACGCCTCCCAGCAATTGGTTGATGAATTCATACTTATACGCGTCGCGCCAGATGATGGGATCATCGGAGTTCTGCAACAGGAACGACATCGAGGCGATTTTCATATTGTAAGCCTGAAACGGGATGATCCCGCCCGATGTGCTGATCTTCAGCTTTTGGCCCTCCGCCCCGACCATCTTCGGAATATTGGGGCCGTGAATATCCATGTCGCAAATGCCGACATGCCAGCCCTTCAGCGCCAAGCTGACGGCGAGGTTCGTGGTGCAGGTGCTTTTTCCCACGCCACCTTTATTGCTCATGACGAGCACTTTATATTCGATCCGTTCCATTCGCTTTGCGACCAGCCAACGGCTGTGGCCTTCCTTGTCCTTTTGACAAGTCTCGTTTTCGTCGCAAATGGCGCATGCCCACATATAGGTGCAAGCGTCGCCGCCGCTGCTGGAACCGGGCTGTGAAATGACATTTAACTCGCGTGGCATTCCTGGACTCCTCGTACAACGTACATCATACTGCGTAAGACGAAAGCGAACTTCCGCCGCCTTGCTCTACTCCGGTTTTGCTTATCCTCGGCGCCCCCCGCTCGGCACGCCGACATACTCATCATCTCCACCGCCCGACGGAATCGACGGCCCCGTTTTGGCGAGGCCCGGTCCCGCCGCGACCACCGCCGGCACCAGTGTCTCCGGCTGCGCGTCCGCTTTCTTTTTGTTGAAGATACCGGCGCTCACGATGCCGACTTCATAAAAAATGTACATGGGCAGCGCCATGAGGCACTGGTTGAAGGGATCCGGCGTCGGGGTGAGAATGGCGGCAAAAATAAACGCCGTGAGGAAGGCCCACTTACGATAACGCTTCAACAGCGGGGCATCCACCCAGCCCAGTTTGGCCAGCAGGGTAATCACCAACGGCACTTCAAAAATGAGACCGAAGACCA
>DAONAB010000205.1:0-5917 GCA_035400805.1 Nitrospira sp.
AAACACAAATTCGACGGCTGCCGCCTGAAGAGGCAGGAGGATGGCCAGACAGATGATTGTGAGCCGGACGTACGGTGCGAACGAAGTCTTCATAACCCTGGTGGAACTCCCACGTGAATGCAAGGATGGGTCAGTCTACGAAAACATGCTGACGCCGTCAAGAAATCCCGGTCAAGGTCGGACGATTCTGCCGCGTCGCGTGAGTGGGAGAGGATCATCCAGCGATAGTCGTCCATTATGCGGACACGATCATTCCGTCCTGCATGGAGACAATGCGGTCGGCCTGAGCGGAGAGTTTGTCATTGTGTGTCACAATCACAAACGTGGTGCCGCGAGAGCGATTCAATTGACGCATGAGGGCGAAGAGCGCGTCACCGGTATGGGTATCGAGGTTGCCCGTCGGTTCATCGGCCAGCACCAGATCCGGTTGCTGCATCAAGGCCCGCGCCACGGATACCCGCTGCTGCTCACCACCGGAGAGTTCGCCCGGTTTGTGATGCAGGCGGTCGCCCAGCCCGACCTCGCCGAGCAGTTTCGTCGCTTCGCCGACGACATCGGCCATCTCGCGTTTTTGAATCATGGCCGGCAAACAGGCATTTTCCAGTGCCGTGAATTCCGGCAACAGATGATGAAACTGGAAGACGAATCCCACTCGCTTATTGCGGAACTCCGCCTGCTGTTGCTCGGTGAGTTGAAACAGATTCTGTCCATCGAACGACACGGTGCCTTTGGTGGGCCGGTCCAGCGTCCCGAGAATTTGAAGGAGGGTGCTTTTCCCGGCGCCCGAGGCGCCCATGATGGCGATCAGTTCGCCGCGCTGGATATGCAAGTTGATGTTATTCAGCACCACCAACTCGCGCCCGCCCATCGGAAACGATTTGTAGAGGTCGACGACGTCAATCATGCGGCAACTGCCATAGGGAATGTTCGATGATCACTGTTCGACAATGGGACCTGTCTCAGCACTCTGTAGCGGTCACTCATATCGGAGGGCGGCGGCCGGATCGAGTTTGGCCGCCTGGAGTGACGGATACAGCGTGGCGGCGAAACTAATCAGGATAGCCGATCCAGCGACCAGCACTACATCCGACCCCAGGACATGAACTGGAATCCGGGAGATGTAATAGACGGTCGGATCAAACGTCCAAAATGTTTGAATCAGCCAGAGGAAGGCATAGCCGAGCGGCACGCCGATGGCCGCGCCTGAGCAGCCGATAATCAGGCCGTTCAGCATGAAAATCCGCATGATGCCCTTGCGGGTCGCGCCCATCGCCTTCAGGATCGCAATCTCGCGTTGTTTCTCCGTCACAATCATCGTCAGGGTGCTGACGATGTTGAACGACGCCACGATCGTGATCAGGACCAGCAGCAAAAACATCATGGTCTTTTCCAGCTTCAGCGCGGAGAACAGGTTGCGATTCATCTGCATCCAGTCTCTGGCCCAAAAGGCAAAGCCGAGCTGTTGCTCGATTGATCGAGCCACGTCGGCTGCGCGAAACACGTCGGCAACCTTGACCTCGATGCCGGTCACCGTCGCACCCATATTGAAGAACCTCTGTGCTTCGCCCAGTTCAATGTAGGCGAGCGAGGAATCGTATTCGTACATGCCGGACTGGAAGATGCCGACGACGACGAACTGCCGGATTTTCGGTGTCATGCTGGCGCCGGTCACCGGGCCGACCGGAGACACGACATTGAGGGTGTCGCCGGGAAAAGCCCCGAGCCGCATCGATAGTTCTTTCCCGAGAATAATTCCCGGGCGCATGGCGGTCTCCGGCCCGTTCGGTTCGCGTTCCTTTTCCGGAATGACGACCTTGGTCGTATGCGACAGATCGTCGAGGTTCCCATTCACCAGGTTGTGCGCCAGCTCGGTCACGGTGCCTTCCCGCGCAGGATCGATCCCGCGCAGGATGATGCCTTGGACGCCTGATGGCGACGTGAGCAGGACTTGCCGGAAAATGAAGGGCGTGGCGGCCAGTACCTCCGGGACACCTGCGACCTTCTTCACCTGTTCCTCGTAATCGACCATGGACTCCTTCATGCGGTCGTTCACGAGAATATGCGCCGTGGTGCCGAGAATCTTCGCCTGCACATCCTCCTTGAACCCCGTCATGATCCCGACGGTACCGATCAACGCCGCCACGCCCAGCGTGATGCCGACGATGGATACGATCGTATTGAAGGAGATGGTGCGGTTACGCCGTTTGGCGCGCAGATAGCGCAGGCCGATGAAGATTTCGTAGGGAAGCGCCATGTCTACTTTTCAGGCCTGAGTTGCGGGAAGAGCACGACATCCCGGATGGAGGCCTGGTTCGTGAAGAGCATGACGAGGCGGTCGATCCCGATGCCTTGGCCGGCGGTCGGCGGCATACCGTATTCGAGGGCGCGCAGGAAGTCTTCGTCCACCCGATGGGCCTCTTCGTCGCCGGCCGCATGTTGGGCAGCCTGAGCTTCAAATCGTTCGCGCTGATCGAGCGGATCGTTTAACTCGGAAAACGCATTGGCGATCTCACGTCCCGCGATATACAGCTCGAACCGGTCGGTCAATGAGGGATCGGAGTCCTTGCGGCGCGCCAGGGGAGAGATCTCAATTGGGTAGTCGGTGATGAACGTCGGCTGCTCAAGTTTCGGCTCGACGGTTTCTTCGAAGATCTCGTTGAGAATGTTGACCAGCGATGCCTTCGGCGACACCTCAACGCCGAGCCGCTTGGCTGCGGCCAGGGCTTCGTCGTGATTCGTGAGCACGGACGGCGGCAAACTGTTCACCTCCAGGATCGACTGGTGGTAGGACCAACGGCGCCAGGGAGATCCCAGATTGATCTGGGCGCCCTGATACTCGATCGTTGTGGTGCCGAGAATGTCCTGCGCCAATCGGCTGAAGAGTTCCTCGGTCAAGATAATCAGGTCCTGGTAGTCGGCATAGGCGACGTAAAACTCCAGCATCGTAAATTCGGGGTTATGAATGGTCGAAATGCCTTCATTCCGGAAATTGCGATTGATTTCGAACACGCGGGGAAATCCGCCGACGATCAACCGCTTGAGATACAGTTCCGGCGCAATGCGGAGATAGAGCTCGGCATCCAGAGCGTTGTGATGAGTGACAAAGGGTTTGGCCGCCGCGCCGCCGGGAATCGGATGCATCATCGGGGTTTCCACTTCGAGGAAGCCGCGCTCAATGAGAAACGCGCGAATCCCGGAGATGATGCGACTGCGCAGCGCAAAAATCTGGTGCACCTGCGGATTGGCGATCAGGTCGACGTAGCGTTGCCGGTACCTGGTTTCCACATCCGTCAGTCCATGCCATTTTTCCGGTAACGGGCGGAGGGCTTTGCTCAAAAACGTGAGCGTCTTCGCCTCGACGGTGAACTCGTTGGTCTTGGTGCGAAAGAGAATGCCGGTCACGCCGATCCAGTCGCCGAGATCCAGCCCCTCCGAAATCTGGTGGGCCTGGTCGCCCAACGTGTCTTTCTTCAAATACACCTGGAGACGGTCGGACCCGTCCTGCACCACGGCAAACGCGGCTTTGCCGAAGCGGCGCAACCCGACGATGCGGCCGGCAATGGTGCACCCGACCTGCTCCTGCTCCAGCACCTCTTTGCTCTTCTCCCCATGCAAGCGCACGAGCTGCCCGGCGCGGTCCTTGATCTCGAAGCGCGTTCCGTAGGGGGCCACACCGAGTTGGCGGAGGTGGTCGAGTTTCTTGATCCGTTGTTGCCGTTGATCGTTTAATTCATCCATTGATGGGTCTCTCGTCGTTCGTCGCGCATCCTCCGTCACCGCGAACCATGCGTCAGGAGAGCTGCGGTCACAGTTTATATGTCGTCGTCTGTCATGGCCACCGGCTGAGGGGGCTTCCCGCCGGTCATTTTTCTCTGCAGATAGGCTTCGATGAAGCCGTCCAAGTCGCCATCCATCACGGCCGAGACCTGGCCGACTTCATGGCCCGTCCGGTGGTCCTTGACCATCTGGTAGGGCTGAAACACATAGGAGCGGATCTGACTACCCCAGGCGATATCTTTTTTCTCGCCGACGATGGCGTTGAACTCCGCTTCCTTCTTGCGTTGCTCCACTTCAAAGAGACGGGCTCTCAATATTTTCATGGCCCCGTTACGATTTTGGAGCTGCGAGCGTTCGTTTTGACATTGCACGACGATGCCGGTGGGTATGTGGGTGATGCGAATGGCCGTCTCCACCTTGTTCACATTCTGACCGCCGGCGCCGCCTGCCCGGAAGGTGTCGATGCGCAGGTCTTTGTCTTCGATGACCACTTGCACGTCATCGTCGAGCTCCGGGTACACGAACACGGACGCGAAAGACGTATGCCGGCGCTTGTTCGCATCGAACGGAGAAATCCTCACGAGGCGGTGGACGCCGGCCTCAGCCTTCAGGTAGCCATAGGCGTAGGGGCCGGTGACGGACAATGTCGCGCTCTTGATGCCGGCCTCTTCCCCGCCTTGCAAATCCAACGTCTCGATCTTGAATCCTTTTTGCTCGGCCCACCGCACGTACATCCGCAGGAGCATCTGGGCCCAGTCTTGCGACTCGGTGCCTCCGGCGCCGGGATGGATGGCGAAGATGGCGTTGTTCGCGTCCAACTCGCCCGAGAGGAGCAACTCGATGCGGAACTGAGCGACGGCTTTCTCGAAGGGCTCGAGTTCGGCCGTGAGCTCCTGCTCAAGTCCGGCATCCCCGGACTCCAAGGCCAACTCCAGGAGCGCTTCAATATCGTTCTGGCGACGTTCGGTGTCCCGCCAGCGCGAGAGCTCGCGATCCAGGGCGGCCTTGCGGCGATTCACCTTGGCGGCAGCCTGCGTATCTTTCCAGAAATCGGGCTGGGAGGTTTTGACGTCGATGTCGTTGAGTTCAGCGGTCATCCGAGCCAGGTCAAAGATGCCCCCGTAGCTGCGCTAACTGTTCACCAAGAGTCCGCACTCGGGTTCGCACATCATCCAACATGGCACGGTCCTTTCATTCTCAGGCTGGTCGCCCGGCAGGTTCGCCACCGGCTGGTTCGGCAGTAGGCGAGAAGTAGCCGGTCAGGCACAAAAGCGCGATGAGTATAGCACAGGCATACGCAAAGAGATCACCGTATTGGGAGTAAAAGGTCTGTTGATGACCGACAGGAATGGTCCCGCGCAAGGCTTCCTGCGTGAAGATCGGGGATTGTTGCAGCACACGTCCGTACGGGTCGATGAACCCCGAGATGCCGGTATTCGCCGCGCGCGCGAAGGCGACATGATTCTCTACGGCACGAAAGACCACCATGCCGAAATGTTGATAGGGGGCCGACGAAGGTCCGAACCAGGCGTCGTTGGTGACGGTGACCATGAAGTCCGCCCCGTTCGCGGCAAATTCTCGCACGAGATTGGGGAAAATCACTTCGTAACAAATGACCACGCCGAACTTCAGATGGAAATCCGTGTTCGTCGCTGCAGCAGTCATCGGCGGGGTCTTTTCATGCGGTTTAAACATGAGCAGTGTCGAGCCGGGGCCGGCCTCGAAGTCGCCGATCCCTTCCACCAGCTTGTCGAGAAAGAAGAGGAGGGAGTTGTGAAACGGAATGTACTCCCCGAAGGGCACCAGATGTTGCTTGTCGTAGCGGCCGAGGATCTGGCCGTCGGTGGCCAGCAGATAGGCACTGTTCAGCAAAAACGGCTTTCCGTCCGGGTAACGCCGGAGCGCTGGACTGCCGAATAACAGCGGGGCGCCGGCGCGGCGGGCCATGTCATTGACGATGGCCCGGTATTGCGGCTCCATCTCAAATACAAAAGGTGTGGCGGCTTCCGGCCAGACGATGAGATCCAGGTTGTCACCCAAGCCGGCGGTCAATCGATCGTAACGGGACATGGTTTCCTGGCGGAAGGCCACATCCCATTTCTGGGCCTGTTCGACGTTCGGTTGAACGAGGCCGACGGAC
>DAONAB010000206.1:0-5899 GCA_035400805.1 Nitrospira sp.
GTGGTTCAAGTCCGGCTGTATGAGCGAAACCCTACCGGTGAGTGGTGCTGGGTGACGGGCTGGAGCGACAATGAACAGGCTCCCACATGTCCCGCCTACGTCCAGCTGATTGAAGATTCGGGGTCGGGGTTGGCGTACCTCGTGTATGGAGGGCTCTATGGTCTACGGTTCAGGCCCATCCAATTCGATGAGCCTTGGAGTCTCCAGAGCTCCAATCAATGGGGAGAGGCGTATCTGTCCCTCGCCGATGTCCGTGATGTGCGTTACGCCGGTTAGCTGTCTTTGCAAACAGGGAGGTGATCCGGTCCCGGCGGCATACTCCTGTTCCCATTCACGACTCGGGCGTGCAATAGAATAAGCACGCTGCGATATTCGATGGGTTTCTCTCCATTGGCCAGCTCCGTCCCGAGCCCTACCAGCCGAATATTTTCGCTGCGCTTGACCTCCATCGCCGGATAGGGAGTATGATGGCGCATCCTGCAATCTGCGGATGTCGCTCTACTGAATGAGGGTTCTCTGCCTCCTAGAAGAGCGATTGCCGACACGCCTTCGCTTCAGGAGGCTGCGATGCGCACCGTCGTTGCCGTCGACTGGTCCGAGCAGTCTTTCAACGCCGTTAAAGTCGTCTGCCGTCTCTTCACTCATGAATCATTGACCCTCATCCATGCGGTCGATCTCCGGCCGTTCGAAAATCCGCTCTTTGCGCAACCGCTCGGCCGCAACAGCGCTGGCGCCATGCGAGAGGCGATGGTTGCAGCAGGAGAGCGCCTGCTCGATCAAACCGGCTCATTGGTGCCGGTCACGATTCCTTCCATCCAGCGGGTCTATAAGATCGGGAACCCGGCGCCGGTTGTGCTGGAGGCGATTCGTTCGGCTCATGCCGACTTGGTTGCGGTCGGATCACGGGGGCGTGGACGCCTTGCTGAATTGGTCTTAGGTAGCGTCTCGCATCGAGTAGTGCTGCATGCTCCCTGCTCGGCCCTGCTGGTCAGGGACGACCCGGGGAGCATTCGACGGGTGTTGCTCACCGTGGAAGGGTATGAGGATTCAGTCAGGCTGCGCAGCTGGTTGAGCACTCACCGGTTCAGCCGGCCGATAGAACTGTCCCTCTTGACCGTCGTGCCGACCATTCCCATCGGCGATTCGACGATGGAATTTCGATACGACAAATGGACAGCTGAAATGGATCAGTATGCCCGGCAACTTGTGGACGAAACGGCTGCAGCCTTGCGAACCATGTATCCTGCTGTCACCGCGCAAGTCGAGCATGGTGATCCGGCTCATTGCATTACCCAAGCGGCAGGCCATGCCGATCTTGTGATTGTCGGCTCGCATGGTTGGAGAGGCCTTGAACACTTCCTGCTCGGCAGCGTGTCACATGCGGTCTTGCATAAAGTGACCTGTCCCATCCTGGTCATTCGATAAAGGGGGCTCTGACTCCGGTTTCGATGGGCGTCGGCGTTACCCGGCCCCTGTACTTGGCATAAAGCACAGGCTCCGTCCACCTGCATCCAATAGAAAGGAGGCGGCGATGGCGTGGAATATTGCCTCGAAAATTGTTCACAGGGTGGTGACGATCGACGAGAATCATACCGTGCTCGATGCCGCGACGCTGATGGCCGAGGAATTCGTCGGATCGGCGCTCATCACCAGTTCCTCCAAAATCGCCGGCGTTTTCACGGAACGAGACTTGATGATGCGCGTCGTCGGTCGGAAGCGAGATCCGGAGAACGTAAAGATCAAGGATGTGATGACGAAAAATATGGTCACCGTGAGTCCGAAGGATACTGCGAATCATTGTTTGAATCTGATGAAGGAACATCGCTGCCGCCACCTCTTGGTGTTCGACAACGAGGAGTTTATCGGGATTGTCTCGCTCCGGGATATGGTTGCGCTGTTGATGGAGGAAAAGGAGGCGCTCATCGCCTATCTCCACCAATACATCAGTTCATGAAGACTGCGACGGTCGGTTCGGCAGAGAGGAGGGCTTTCGGGCCTCTGCTGTCAGAGACCCGAGGGGACCGGTGTTGTGTCGTCAAAAGGGTTTCCCGGCTCTGGCATCGAGTTCATGTTGAAGCAGATCCCGATGCGCCTCTTGGAGTAAGCTGGGAATGAGGACAGCCATGAAGGCGCTCCCATGGCCTTGATGATCGAGCCGAGTCCTACTTTCCCTGTCGAGCAGGTCTCCGAGTTCACCCCACTGGTCGAGGTCAGCATAATTTCTGTGATCGACCGCTCTCAGGATAGGCAGAAACGTCTCGGTGATGATATTTCGAGCATCTTCCGACAGCGGTTGGAGCCAGCCCTCACGCAGACCCACGGCATGATAGATCCTGGTGATCTGCCGCTCTTTGGGTCCGCTGCTGTCGATACCAAGCTCTTCGCAAATCTCCGTGAGAATCTTCTCGTCATATCGGTTCAGGTACCAGATGGTCTGGCGAGGAAGACTTTCGGCCGGCAGTACCAGCGAATCCGCTTGTTGTCGCACACGGGTGAGTTTCTCCTGCATCGTTCCTGTTGATGGAAGCCCGAGTGCTTGCAGCCATCCGGATAGTTCCCTGGCCATGGAAAAATTCACATAACAATCGATCAATCGAGCCTTCAGGGTTTCACGGTCGAGGGGCGCCGGAGCCGTTCGTTGGTTCAGCTCGTCCCCCCACCCGGCCGCTTGCAAGGCTGCTTCATCGAACGCCGGATCCTCCGGCAATGTCACGTGCACCCCGCAGGCGGGACAAAAGCGGGCCCGCAACGGGAGCGCAGTCTCACAACTGGTGCAGTTCATGGTAGCCTCCGAGGCGCGCCTAACGCGCATACTTCAGGACGATAGTTGCGCCTGTCACAAGATTATCCCAGGACCCAGAGCGCGACTCCGGAGAGGTCCCGCACCAGGCGGTCGGTGATGCGGCTGCTGAAGAGTCGCTTGGTTCCTGTCGGCCCGCATCGGGTCACCACGACGGTGCCATACCCTCCGGCCCTGGCTTCATCCATGATGCTGTCGGCGATATCGCGTTCATGTCCCAACTTGAGCGTGACATGGTCGAGAGGAAATCCGGTCTGCCCGAGTCGTTCCATCGCCGTCACCAGGATGGGATATTCGATGGCGCCTTCAGTACGTATCCATTCTTCCTGGTCCTTGCGGAGTTGTTCGCCGAGATGGTGTTCCGTCTCAGGGTTCTCCGAGCCGCCGTGTTCCATCAGTTCCCGAGGCATGGGGTTCAGGACATGAAACAATGTCACGTTCACGTCCTGAATGTCCCGGAGCAGCGCGCCGACATAGTGCAGGGCGCGGGCGGACTCGTCCGAGTCATCGACGGCGATAAGAATGTTCTTGGCAGAGGTGTGGCTGCTGAACGTCTGTTCCGGTGTGAAAAGGGGTTGGTCACCCGTTGTCTTGGTCGTCATAGTATCACCATGCGCGTGCAGGAGTAGACTGCCTCACTGTGTACCCGAGGGGGCAGGTTAGTTGTCTGGGCGATGATGGTGATCTGGCGGACTGAGGTCTTCCATACGACCCCTCTTGCGGTGATACGGTGATGGTCGCCGGTGGCGGAGCGAGTATGCCCGTGAGGAGCTACCATCTCCCGCGACCAGGACACGTGGTAGCCTATCCCTCTACGGAGGACAAATCAATGTGGGGGGCGCAGACGGGTTCGCCAAAGGGCTGGAGTAAATGGAAGCCTGTGCTCCATGAAGCCGATGATCTTCGGCTTCATGGAGCTGCTTGAGATCAGCCCTGCTTTTTCGCGCTACGGGCTTTCACCGCCTTGGCGGATTTTCCACGAGAGATGGAGCCGGCGGGCATGATTCGATCGCGCACCAGATAGGAGGCGATTTCAGGAGTTCGTTTTCCGGCGTTTCCAGCCGGGTTGGTGTCTGCATAGGACCCGCCTGGATTGTTCTTGAAAAGCCAGAGTTGCCCGACGCTCATGGGGGTGATGGGAGTCGGGACGCCCGCTCCTCGAAACTTCATCATGCCCTGTGTCTGGACCAGGACGGAACCGCTGGTGACCGATGGGTACAGCGTTGCGCCGCCCATGAGTTCGATGAGGGTTTCCATCGCCACGTGATTGCTTTGAGGGAACGGCACCACATGGGTGACGCCATACTTTGTGATGCCGGCATGTTGCCAGAGCAGTCCGATTTCCTGGCCGGTGGCATAACGAAAGCCATAGGTGGTGGTGTACCCTCCGGCGCCACCCAGCACCTCCAGGTAGGACAGATTCGCCGTCGCATTCAGGCTCAACCATTCAAGGTTGGTTTCGGTGTCGAGCGTCACCAGATGGTCGCCGGTTGCGGGAACAAGATTCTGTTGAACAAGAGCCATGTCGGTACCTCCTGCGGATGGTGGTGGAGTGGGCGATTGCGCGAGGTCTATCGTCAGGGTCTATGCGATACATATGCCAGTACGTCTCAATGCCATCATTTCCTAATTGTGTGACCATCCCGAGTGAGGCACGTAGCCCTGGCGGCAAGATCACGGGGCAGCAATAAAGCGCGTCGTAAGTAACAAATAATCGTGAACAACACGTATCGGGGGAGATACAGCCGGAATCTGTATGGATACGATTCGACCCATCCGTCGGATTCCCGCTGCGTCGTGCCGGCTCTTCACTGCTGCGGTGAACTGTCCTGCCTCGAAGCCCACGCTCCATGAAGCCGATTCCGTCCGGCTTCATGGAGCTGGCAGGTTGCTGTCGATGAAACGGCCTTCTCCGCGTCATGGTCTTCATCCCTGATGCGCAGAGTTGCCATAAAAAACGAGTCGATGGCCACGCCTTACTTTTCGCCCACCCGAAGGTTACGGGGAGGAGTAGGGGCCACGTGATTGCGTACCAGATACGATGCCAGCGCAGAACTCCGGTAGTCTTCCGGCGTCACTCCTTGAGGTACATTGGGAAAAATATCCGTGGTTGCGTACGACCCACCAGGGTTGTTGGTGAAGAACCAGAGTTGTCCCACCCCCGGGTGGCCGGGTGCTGGTGGAACCATGAAGATTCCTTGCGTCTGGATCGTGCCGGTTGTCGGATAACTCGTCGCGCCGCCCATCCAGTCGATGAGCTTTTGTATTCCCGCGGAGTTGCTATCGGGCAATGGTACAGGCTGGTTGGGGGCAAACCTTGTGATTCCGGCATGGTTCCACAGCGCCTGGAGCTCAGCGCCGTTGGCGTAACGAAAACCGTAGGTGGTGGCGTAGCCCCCGGTGCCGTTCCGCACGTCCGAAATGGAAAGATTTACGGTCTTCGTGAGGCTCAACCATTCGAGGTTGGTATCGGTGTCGAACGTAATGAGCGAGTCACCGCTTGCAGGAACAAGATCCTGTTGTAACAGGGCCATGTTGTGCCTCCTATGAAAATGTAGGACGAGTCTGCTCTCGACGCGCAGGCGGAGCAGATGTCAACCATTGCCCCCTAGGCTCTTCGTGGGACCGTCCGACCTTCTTCGAGGTCCTGGAGGTCGGCCCAGCTGGTGAGGTCAGTGCGGGAAGGATCCACGGCGTCCCGGTACTTATTAAATGAAGCCTGCTTCTCCGGCGTGGTCGGCCCCCGGCTCAACATCATCCGGTTCCACTCTTCCAGCTCGGCTTGGGCGTGTGGCGTGGCCATCCCGCGAAACCATTGGATGACGCCTTCGTCACTCGGGTCTTGCTTCACGGCTGCGGTGAACTGCGCCGCGGTAATACCGGCGAATGCCATCAGCCGGTCATCCATGGGGCAGGGATAGATATACTCGCCTTCGGTTCCCGCGAGCACAGCGCGGCACTTGTCGATCATGCGCGCGAGGTGCACATATCCTTCCAATCTAACGCGCATGCTGCGCGGGAACGTCGTGCGCAAATCCATCAGGCCAGCAACTTGTGGTTGGTGAACGTCAGGGTTCGAACCAGGACCGCGCCGTTTTC
>DAONAB010000207.1:0-4273 GCA_035400805.1 Nitrospira sp.
GTATTGATATTTTTTGCGAAGGAGCCAACCCATGGGCAAAGTTATCGGAATCGACCTCGGCACGACGAACTCCTGCGTCGCCATCATGAGCGGTGGAGACCCGGTTGTCATCGCCAATGCGGAAGGAAGTCGCACAACTCCGTCGGTAGTGGGCATCACGGATAAGAACGAGCGCCTGGTCGGACAAATCGCCAAGCGGCAAGCCATCACCAATCCTGAAAACACCATTTTCTCAGTCAAGCGTCTCATGGGACGCAAGTTCCGCAGCAAAGAAGTGCAGGAAGCCATGAAGCGGCTCCCCTACAAGGTGGTGGAGGCGGACAACGGCGATGCGCACGTCGAGTTGCGCGGAAAGCGTTACAGCCCGCCGGAAGTCTCCGCCATGATTCTGCAGAAGATGCGGCAGACCGCCGAAGATTACCTGGGTGAGAAGGTCACTGAAGCAGTGGTGACGGTCCCGGCCTATTTCGATGATAGCCAGCGCCAGGCCACCAAGGATGCGGGGCAGATCGCCGGATTGAACGTCCTGCGCATCATCAACGAACCCACGGCGGCCTCACTGGCCTACGGTCTCGACAAGAAAAAAGACGAGCGCATTGCCGTCTACGATCTCGGCGGCGGGACGTTCGACGTGTCCGTCCTGGAAATCGGCGACGGCGTGTTCGAGGTCAAGTCCACGAACGGCGACACCTATCTCGGTGGCGACGACTTCGACGAGCGTGTGATGGACTGGCTCGTCGAGGAGTTTAAGAAAGATCAAGGTATCGACCTGCGCAAAGACCGGATGGCGTTGCAACGCCTCAAGGAAGCGGCGGAGCGGGCCAAGATCGAACTCTCCTCGTCTCAGGAAAGCGAGATCAACCTGCCGTTCATTACGGCGGACGCCAGCGGCCCGAAGCACATGGTCACGAAGTTGACCCGCGCAAAGCTGGAACAACTCGTCGGCGACCTCATCCAACGGACCATCGAGCCCTGCCGGAAGGCTTTGGCGGATGCCGGTGTGAGCGCGAAAGACATCCAGGAAGTCGTGCTCGTCGGCGGCATGACCCGCATGCCGAAAGTCATCCAGGTCGTGAAGGAATTCTTCGGCAAAGAACCGCATCGCGGCGTGAACCCCGACGAAGTCGTCGCCATCGGAGCCGGTGTTCAGGGCGGCGTGCTTAAGGGCGAAGTCAAGGACGTGCTGTTGCTGGATGTCACGCCCTTGTCGCTCGGCATTGAGACGCTCGGCGGCGTCTTCACGAAGTTGATCGAGCGAAACACCACAATTCCCACGAAGAAGAGCCAGGTGTTCTCGACCGCTGCCGACAACCAGACAGCCGTCACCATTCGCGTATTCCAGGGCGAACGTGAAATGGCGAACGACAATAAGCTGTTGGGACAATTCGATCTCGTCGGCATTCCTCCCGCTCCGCGCGGCATGCCGCAGGTCGAAGTCTCCTTCGACATCGATGCCAACGGTATCGTGCATGTGGCGGCCAAAGACCTGGCCACACAGAAGGAACAGTCCATCAAGATTACGGCCTCGAGCGGACTCAGCAAGGACGAAGTCGATAAGCTCGTCAAGGACGCCCAGTCCCACACCGAGGATGACAAGAAACGTCGTCGGGTGGCTGAAGCGCGTAACCAGGCCGACTCGTTGCTGTACAGCACCGAAAAGAACCTGAGCGAGCATGGCGATAAGATCGGCGAAGACGATAAGACCAAGATCACCGAAGCCATCGCCGGACTCCGTAAGGCGATGGAAGGCGACGATCCCGCAGCCATCGAAACGGCCACGCAAACGCTGACCACGGCATCCCATAAGCTGGCTGAAGAGATGTACAAGAAAGCCTCTGCCGCAGCCGGTGCCGGCGCCGGGGCTGATGCAGCTGCTTCCTCCGGGGACGGCGGCGCGCAGGCCAAGACCGATGAAAAGGTCGTGGACGCGGAGTTCGAAGAAGTCGACAAAGACAAAAAGTAAGACCCTCACCGATTGCACGACCGAGTTTCACCATGCGTGAAGCTCGGTCGTGTTGCACATTTAACCGGGTAAGAATCTTCCGTGGCTAAGCGCGACTACTACGAAACTCTCGGCATTGAGCGAACCGCTTCCGACGACGAGATCAAGAAGGCATTCCGGAAACTTGCCCGCCAGCACCACCCCGATCTCCACACATCGCCGGAACAGAAAAAATCCGCGGAAGAAAAATTCAAAGAGCTGAACGAAGCCTACGAGGTCATCAGCGACCAGGAAAAACGGCGGCGATACGATGCCTTCGGCCATGCCGGTGGACCGCAGGGAGCGGAGGGATTCGATTTCGGCGGACAGGGCGGATTCGGCGACATCTTCAACGATATTTTCGAAGACTTCTTCGGCCAGCCTCGCGGACGAGCCCGCGCCGAGCGCGGCAACGACCTGCAATACAACCTTGAGGTGACGTTTGAAGAGTCGGTATTCGGAAAGGAAGCGAAACTCAAAATCCCCCGCTGGGAAATCTGTGCCGATTGCAAAGGCACCGGAGCGCGCTCAGCCACGGCCATTAAAATGTGCCCGGCCTGCAAGGGACAGGGCCAACTCCGGTTCCAACAGGGTTTTTTCAGCGTCAGCCGGCCCTGCGGTCAATGCGAAGGGGTCGGACAGATCATCACCGAACCCTGCCAGGCCTGCGGCGGGCGGCAGCGTATCCGCAAGGAACGCATGCTCTCCGTGCAAATTCCCGGCGGGATCGAAACCGGCATGCGCCTGCGTCTCGCGAACGAGGGCGAACACGGCGTCCAGGGCGGCCCTCAGGGGGACCTGTATGTTGCCATCACCGTGAAGCCCCATCCTCATTTTAGGCGGGAAGGCCAGGATATCGTGTCCGAACTCCCCGTCAATCTCGTCACCGCCATCCTGGGTGGGCGAGTGGAGGTGCCGACGCTCAAAGGCAACACCTTCATGAAGATCCCTGCCGGCACGCAGCCGGACAAAATCCTCCGCATCAAAGGCCTCGGCTTTCCAAACCTCAAGGGCGGCCATACCGGCGATCAGCTGTTCAACGTGAAAGTCGAGATTCCGACCAAGCTCAATTCAAAGCAAAAAGAGCTGCTTGAAGAATTTGCCAAGGAAAGCGGCTACACGAAAGACACCGAGGGCGAAGGCTTTCTCGACAAGATGAAAACGTTCTTCGAATAGACCGATCACCGCCCCACCTGTTCCGCCGACCACCATGCCGGCTTTCTTCGTCTCCTCATTAGATATTCGTGAAACCCAGATCACCCTCACGGGCGATCTCTGCCATCATGTGCGGGCCAGCCTACGCGTCAAACCCGGCGAAGATCTCTGGCTCACCGATGAACAACGGCGACGATATCGTGTGCGGGTGACGTACGTATCCCAGCAGGCGGTGATGACGGAGATTCTCGAACAACGGCTGGGACCCGTCGAGACCGGCCCCCCCCTGCTGCTCGCACAAGCCCTGCTCAAAGGCGACCATATGGATTGGGTGGTGCAAAAGGCGAGCGAGTTGGGCGTGCGGACGATCCTTCCCCTCATCTCACGGCATGGGGTCGTACGACCGCAGCCGGACAGGATCGCCGCCCAAGTGGCCCGCTGGCAGCGCATCGCCACCGAAGCGGCGCAACAATCGGAGCAGTGGCAGCCCCCGGAAGTGTTGGAACCGCTGGAGTCACGCCGCTTCTTCTCCACTCACAAAGCGACCTGCTCGCTTCTCCTGGCAGAACGCCATGAGGCTGCCGCATTGGCCAGGATACCCCTGCCGAGTCTCCCCTCGGAACAGCTCACCGTGATGATCGGACCTGAAGGAGGATGGGCAGAAGAAGAGATCACTCTGGCCCTGGCTCAGCACTGCCAGGCTGTGAGTCTCGGCTCGTATATCCTCCGTGCGGACACCGCAGCAGTTACTGCGCTGAGTATTGTGCAAAGTCGATTGGGCCGACTGGGGTAGGATCGGGATCTGGCGAGCGCTACCGACGGCCTGGGCTGATCGAAATAATGGTACCCCCCTCGCCTGCCGCCCACCCGGCGGTGGTGTGAGGAAAACTCAAGGCCATGAGCGAGCGTTTCACGGGGCTGGCCTCTTCCACCCAATTAAATCCTGCATCGGTGGTTCGAAAAATCTGACCATGCTCTCCCACGATCCAGCCTTGCTGCGCGTCGGTAAAACGAACACGAATCAGATCCGTGAGTTTATTACAGGTCCGGCCGCAGGGTAACGTTCGATCAATCCAATGGGTGCCCCCGTCGGTCGTTTGAAACAACGCCCCGGCATTGCCGACCGCCCAGCCGTTC
>DAONAB010000207.1:4373-5897 GCA_035400805.1 Nitrospira sp.
CGCTCCAGGTTTCTCCACCATCCCGGCTGGTCCGCACGGTGCCATTGGCGCCCACGACCCATCCTCGACGAGCATCCTGGAAATACACGGCCGTCAGCAGCGACGTGGTGCCGCTGGAGAGCTTCTTCCATTTGCGGCCGCCGTCGGTTGTCTTGAGAATCGTTCCGCCGGACCCCACGGCCCAGCCAAGTTGAGGATCGTGAAAGAACATGCCCAGCAGTGTGGCTTCAGACCCACTTTTCTGCATAGCTACGGTAGCCCGGCTCTCCGGGGAAGTCGCCTCGGCCGTGCCTGCGCACAGGAGGGCGATGAACAACCACGATACAACTGCCAGGATATGCAACGTACGACGCCTCATTGTTGGTGGTGGGTATTCTCTGAACTTTGATTCCGCCAGTAACTCGCATCAGGCAGTCCGGTAGGCTGGATCGTAAACGTGCCGGCCTCGAGCGTAAGCCACTTCTTTGGGGTGCAACAGGAGCCGTCCGGCAGGAGATCCCACGATCCACGACGGACCACGAGCGGCCCGGACGTCAGGTCCGGATTAAACTCGCCGAGTTTGCCCACGCCATAGGAATGGCGATGAGGAATCTTGACTGTGATTTCCGTGTCCGTCCAGGACTGCACGATCGCCCCGACTCCGTTGAACAACACTTCGGTGCGGGATACGTTTTCTCCCAACACGGGCGCAACCCGGGCATAGACGCTATCCGTGATAACCTTGCTTGGTTCGGCCGTCTTGAGAAACTTCCCGAACCCGCTCCCCTTGATCGTCACCACCTCATCCAATCCCCCGGTGGTCGGACTGTAGGAATCGATCTTCGGCGTGACGAGCGTAAAATTGCCGACCTGCGTTTCAAGCACTTTCTTATCGGCGCAGCACGTGCCATCCGGCTTGGGAGCATTGGCAGCACGTTTGACCACCACCGGACCACTTTTCGCGCTGAAGGGCACCCAGACATCAATGCGGTCGTGGCCCCATCGGTACACGATCGCCTGCACCCCACCGATCTCGACAGTGTTTTCACTCAACGAAAAATCGATATAGTTAAAGGGCGTAGACCCGGCCTCCGAATAAAATCCAAAATTCTCTCCCGTGATTTTCAACAACGTGCCGATAGGCGCCTCGGCCGGAGTCAGCCCGGTGGCCTGGGGCGTCTGTACAGTGTACGTCCCGATGGCCCGTTCCTGCCCATTGCGCTTCATCACGACCGGACCGGTTTGGGCATCGAGCGGCACATGCACCACAATGGTCGTATCCGTCCACTGCGACACGGTGGCCAGATGCCCGCCAAAGAGCACGCCATCCTCAGGGTTCCTGGACGTCCCGAACCCTTTGCCGAACAGCACCACCTTCGTTCCGACCGGCCCACTCGTAGGATCGACCCTCACCGACGCCAGCACCTTCATCGGCATCGAATTGCTCACCACCTGCTTGACCGGCGCACAGCAAGACCCGTCCGGCAACGGATCGGACGAAGCCATGCGAATCACCACATCACCCGACTGCACATTGCCCGGCAG
>DAONAB010000208.1:0-5894 GCA_035400805.1 Nitrospira sp.
GGAGATTCCCGCCAGATTCGACATGGAAAGGAAGCCGCCCTCGAGGTGAACCATGCCGGACGGAGCCTGCTGTTTCCAGCATGGAAGTTCGATATTCGCGGGCCGCTCGCCCTGCTGGAATTGATGGCCACCCGCGGATCCCTCTGTGTGTTGGGAGCGGTGGACTCGCAGGTGTGTTGGGAAATTCTCTCGCAGCTGATCGATGACCCGCGCGTCAGGCCTGCCGATGTCGTGTTGTCGGCACAGACCCTGCCCGAGGTCTTCGGAGAGATCTACCGCCGACTCTCAGCCCTCCCGATCGGTGGCTCATGCCTGCTCTCGGATCTGGCGCCGCTACGGAAGAGTTTTCCATCGGTCCTGGGCACCTCACCTAGTCACCCGGCCCCCTATCGATTCCGCCAGGTCAAAATTCAGCGCGGGGCCTTATTCGAAGGCCTTCCTGCCAGTAGCACCGCCAGGCGCTTCCAAGGCATGTCGGAAGAGACGCCCCCCTGGTTGCTGACGCTCGTACCAGAGCCCGTCTCCATTTCGTCATAACTTTTCCCGGTTCCTACCCTCGGCGCCTTCTCAACTCGAACAGTTATGCCATCCCGCGTGAAAAGCCGTATAAATTGACGGTCCCTAGACCCTTTGTTAGACTTCGGGCATACACGCCATGTGCCGAACATAACCTCCATCCAAACACACCCATCGTGAATTCTTCTCAATCTATCAAGCTCTTACAGGACAATATCGCGCAGGTCATCAAGGGGAAGCCGCGGGCTATTGAATTGGCGGTCGTGTGCCTCTTGGCGCGGGGACACCTGCTGATTGAAGACGTGCCCGGAGTAGGGAAAACGACCCTGGCCCACAGCCTGGCCCGTTCGCTGGACTGCTCCTTCAAGCGCATCCAATTCACGAGTGATCTGCTGCCGTCCGACATCGTCGGGATATCGGTCTTCAATCGTCAAAAACAGGCCTTTGAGTTCATGCCGGGACCGCTCTTTGCCAACATCGTCCTCGCCGATGAGATCAATCGCACCACACCGAAAACACAAAGCAGTTTGCTGGAGGCGATGAGCGAAGCGCAGATCTCCGTCGATAATCAGACCTATCCGCTCCAGCAGCCGTTCATGGTGATTGCCACGCAAAATCCTGCGGAGTATCACGGCACCTTTCCGCTTCCGGAATCGCAGTTAGATCGATTTCTGATGCGGCTCTGCATCGGCTATCCCACGCCGGAAGAGGAAAAGAAGGTTCTGGACCGACCGCAATCGCTGCATCCGGCCAACGAAATCGAGCCGGTTCTGAACGCGCAGCATATTCTGGATCTGCAAGCCCAGGCCGATAAGGTCAGAATGGAAAACAGCCTGATGGATTACCTGCTGGCCATCGTGCTCGCTACCAGGCAAAACCCGTTATTCGCACTCGGCGTCAGTACGCGCGGAGCACTCGCGCTGTGCAAAGCGGCGAAGGCCCTCGCCCTGGTGCGGGACCGAACCTATTGCCTGCCGGAAGACATTAAAGCACTCGCTCCGGCCGTGCTCTCTCACCGTGTCATGCTCAGCCGTGCTCAAGGCACACGCACGAAGAGCGTCGAACACACCGAACGGGTCATTCACGACATTCTTGAGAGCATCCCGGTCCCAGTGTGACCGTTCCTCGAGCGCGCGAAACGGCAGACCGGATAACCGCCACCTTCGGCCGTTCACGGGATGACAGGCCACCAGCATGGCTTCCATGACCCTCCGTACCCGGCTTCATCAGCTCTCCAGACACCGCGCGATCCGCGTGACTACGGAAGGCGTGCGCTTTCTGTTGCTCACCTTGGCGGTTGGGATCGCTGCCGTAAACACCGGCAACAATCTGTTCTACCTGTTGCTGGCCATGATGCTCAGCCTCATCGTGCTATCCGGCTTCTTGTCGGAACAATGCGTGCGGCAGCTGGAATTTCACCGGCATCTCCCCGACACGCTATTTGTGAATCAACCGGCCACCGCCACACTCTGGATTGCCAATCGCAAATCCCATCTTCCAAGTATCTCCTTGCGGCTCCTCGATGTCGTCGCCGGTCAGGATCACGATTGCGGCATTCATCTGACTCACCTGGCGCCAGGCGCGTCCACGTTGCGTGCCTACCCTCTGCTCATCAGGCGACGCGGGCGCTATCAACTCGAGGGAATCCGTGTCGTCACGCCCTTTCCCTTCGGGCTCTTTCATAAGAAAGCCTTCTACCCGCAGGAGGCGGGCATACTCGTTTGCCCCGAACTCATTCCCCTGCCGCCTGTGCAGCTCCAGGACATTTACGCGATCGGCCATGAGCACGCCTTGTCTCGACGCGGCCACGGAAATTCGCTCTACAATCTGCGGGAATTTCGCCCAGGTGATGATTCCCGCGCCATCCATTGGATGACGACGGCGCGCACCTCCAAACTCATGCTGAAAGAGACCGAAGCTGAAGATCAGCGCACCATGACGCTCGCCATCTTGACGGTCGCTCCCGACGAAGACGAAATCACATTCGAACGGGCGCTCTCCATCGCCGCGTCACTGATCGATCAATTCGTCAACAGCGGCCTGCGGGTCCGCTTGCTGCTCGGGGCTCAACAGGAACTCCTGGCGGAGGGAAACGAATCGCCGCTGCAACTGTTCCATGCCCTGGCCCTCTGTGAGCGACGCCCCGTAGCCGACAGCGCAGCCGTACAACAGGCACTCTCCCAAGCGCTGGTGCGGGCTCAGGATGGACCAACTCTCTTGATTTCATCATGGACGGACCCGGCCCTCCGCGGCATCTTTCCCGCGGTCGACCAGATCCTCACCCCCGACACCCACAAGGATCTCTTCGATGCCACTGGATCATGCCTTCCGGCTTAGCTCCATCCTGCTGGCCGGAACCGGCTTCGCAAGCCTGACGCTGGCTATTGCCTTGCCCTGGTGGCTCTTAGTTTTGGCAGTGGGGGCCTTCGCCATGGCCTTGCTGCGCGTCCAGTCTCCCTGCGCGATCTCCGGCGTCATCGGTGATTTTCGACTCTCCGCCCTCACATGGAATATCTTTCTACTCCTCGCCTTCGCGGGATTCTGGCTCGATCTCTTCCTCATCTCACAGGAGATTCTTCCGGCGGGGATTCACTTTCTTGTGCTGCTCTTAGTGAACAAACTCTCGAACCTCGACCAACGACGAGACTTCCTGCATCTCTACGCCATCAGCCTGATCGCACTCCTGGCCTCAGCGGCGCTGACCACACAGATCTGGTACGCCCCATTTTTCTTCGTCTACCTGGTCATCGGCGTGTGGACCCTTCTGCTCTATCATCTGTTGCAGGAACAGGAAGAGCTGGCTGAACCGCAGCAAGGGCTCGCCCACACGACGCCATCCCTCCTCCAGCTTCCCCGCCTCACAACTCGCTTCTTCTGGACGACCAACGCCATGGCGGCGAGCGCTTTTGCTCTCACGCTCTTGTTCTTCTTTTTGATTCCGCGAGTCGGGGTAGGGTTCTTCCAAAACAATCATGGCGACAACCTGCGCACGACCGGGTTTTCGGAGCATGTTGATCTGGGGGTCATGGGGCCAGTCAAGCAAGATCCGAGCATTGTCATGCGGGTGGAACTCCCAGAACGCACAGGCCACGAGTCGAAATGGGAGCCGCTGTACCTTCGCGGAGTCGCCTACAATCGATATGACGGAAAATCCTGGACCAATAGCCTGCCTCACCGCCGCATGCTGACGGAGCTTCCCGAGGACACCTTCACGCTCCGTGCGTCAGGGACCAAACCAGCGCCCACGGCCCGGCAGCTGAAACAGGAGATTCTTCTTGAGCCCCTCGACACCACGGTCCTCTTCGGCACGCCGTTTCCCACGTCGGTGAAAGGCCACTTCCTCTCGCTCCAATCGGATCTGATGGGCTCACTGTACTTGCCGTTTCCTCTCCACACGCGAAGCCAATACACCGTCTACTCTTCGCCGACGACGTTACAGGCAGCGGAGAAAAAGGCCGCGGCCTTGGTCTACCCCGAGTTTATCCTCCAACAGTATTTGCAAGTGCCGGCCGTCAATGAGCAAGTCCTCGAGCTCGCGCGCCAGGTCACGCGACCTGCGACGAGCATTGCCCAAGCCGTGGCCCTGGTTCACACCCATTTGCTGACCCATTACCGATACAACCTGGATGTGCCTTCGCTGCAATCTCCGCATCCGCTCGAAGACTTTCTGTTGACCAGAAAAACCGGCTATTGCGAGCACTATGCGACGGCCATGGTCGTGATGCTTCGCACCGCAGGCATACCCGCACGGCTGGTGACGGGATTTCTTGCAACGGAATGGAATGAATTCGGCGGCTACTACACCGTACGTCAGCGAGACGCGCATGCCTGGGTGGAAGTGTATTTCCCGCAGTCAGGCTGGATCACGATGGATCCCACCCCGCCCTCCCCGGATGCAGCGGCTGCCTCCTGGTGGCAATCGGCCAATAGCGCGATGGATTCGATGCGCCTCAAATGGGATCGCTTGTTCGTGCACTACAGCGCACACGATCAATTCACCGTCGTGCAAGGCATTCGAGAGGGCGGGGAAGCGGTGCGGGCAGGATTCTCTGAAACGCTGAGCGCGCTGTCGGCTCAGGCAGCCGCTATCGTCGGTCGTATGGGAAGCAGCGTGATGCCGTCAGGTGTGCAGCACTACGCGGTCACGCTTCTGCTGGCGATCGCCGCAGTCTATGGAGCAATTGCGATCTTGCGAAGGTTGCGGGATAAGAGCACGCCACAGAGTCCCTTCTCGACGCAGCAACAGACCGTCATCGCCCTCTACACCAGCCTGCTGCAGTGTTGCGCGCAGCACGGCATCACGAAACCGGCCAGCGCCACGCCAATGGAATTTCTCGAGCAGATTCGAGTGCGCTGGAGTGACGCCTGGCCCATCGTTGATTCCGTCACGCGACTCTATGCGCACGTGCGATTCGGGGAGGCAGCCCTGACTGAAGAGGCCCGCGCAACCGCAGAAGCCCACGTGCGAACACTCCGCCTTCTTGGAGGCCCGACAGCGGACTCGCAGCCACCATCGCGCGAACGTGTCCGGCCAGCAAACCCGCGCTAATTGAAACTGACAGACCTTCAATGGTCAGGCGAAACGGAGGGAGGTCGTTGTGGTCAAAGAAGAGCTCGATGCCGGACGGGTCTTCGTCATTCATAATTTCCTCTCAGCGGACGAGTGCGCCGCGCTGATTCGACGGAGTGAGGCACTGGCCTATGAACCAGGGACGGTCGGCGGTGTCGTGAATGAAAACTTCCGGAATAACGAGCGTGTGCTCGTCGATGACGAGTCTCTCGCGTCAGACTTATTTCAACGCGCGCACCCGTTCCTGCCCGCCGTTCTTGAGGACCATCATCTGGTCGGCTTCAACGAACGGTGGCGGTTTTATCGCTATCAACCCGGTCAGACCTTCCAGCCCCATCGCGACGGCGCTTATCTGCGGATGAAAACCGGGGACAAAAGTGAAGTGACGACGATGATCTATCTCAATGAGGAAATGGTCGGTGGAGAAACCCGGTTCTTTGCGGACATCAATCGTGCCTTCCAGCATCCTCCATCACCGTACCTCTCGGTTCAACCGAAGACGGGGATGGCGCTGGTATTTCTACATTCCATATGGCACGAGGGGGCAGTGGTGCAGAGCGGACTGAAGTACGTGCTCCGGACGGATGTTTTATACGGCCTGCACTCCCCCGCAACCCGCCAGGGGCAGTGACTCATCCGCAGAAAGCCGTGCGCAGCAGCATTCCATCACAAATCGGCGCACAAGCAACGAAAAGAAGACGACTGGGGGCTTCGATCGACTATGGAGCAGAACTCTGGAACTGGCTTGAGAAGAAGTGCTTGAGAAAATTGGAGCGGGAAACGGGATTTGAACCCGCGACCCTCGCCT
>DAONAB010000209.1:0-4699 GCA_035400805.1 Nitrospira sp.
TCCTTATCGGCTTTCCGGATGCACCGCCGACAGGCGCTCGTGAAGTTGGCGAAGAGTGTTGTCTCATCTAACGAGAGATCGACTGCAAACCCTTCATAGAGCCGATACTTCACATCCACATGGCTGAGGTCCTCGACCGTCAGGCAGCGATCCATCAGCTCGACATGCGCGCAACCGAGACGGGCAAAGGCAAACTCAAACAGTCCGCAAAGAGCCGAGACACGGCAACTGCCTGGCTCCAGGATGAAGCCCATGTAATCGGTAGTCCAACCGGGAAACGGACTGCCTAAAATCCGTACCCCGAGGCGCTCCACTACCAAGCCGACGAAATGCCCGATCGCGCGATCGCCATCTCGTATCTCTACAATCACAGGAACGGCTTGCTGGGTCGCCGCCACGAAGGAAATCCAGGCACGCGTTTGAAAGACCGTCAGGTCTTCGTGGGATGCCACCGCACGCCACGAACGATCGTCCTCAGCGTTCAACAATTCAAATCGGTACATGCTGGCCGAACATTTCTGACAGGAAAGGCGCACGCTTCAAGACACGATGAACCAGAGTGCTGCCGGTCCGGACCGGATTAAGACCGGCCTCTCGTCTTGAGTATTTTTTGCAGTAACCATCGGCGTTCGAGGTGAGACCGGTCGGACCGTGGAATGATGTGAGTTGTTTGGGTGGTGGCCAGGAAGTCTAACAATGTATGAACGGGAACGAACCAACCGTTCAACCGGCTGAGGCGCCTCATCAGCACCTCGAACCGCTTGTGAACGCGTCCGTTTTCGACAAATCCCTGGGAGAAATGCGTATACATGATAGAGGCCCCGCCTTCTGCAACCAGCCGGTCCTGATTCTCTTCGCACAAGAGGTTCGTGAACGTCGTGACACAAGGCCCCTCTGACCCGGCAAACCAGGACTGCACGAAAGGACGGTCAGGATCTTGATAGGGCATGAACGGACACGCCTTGAGCGTATTGATGTCCGAAAACGTGAAGTTTCTCACGTATCGAATTTTTTCCTGGCAGAGATCACCCCAGAATAGCGGGCTGTGTTGTTTATGCCCCTCGAATTCGTTGCGAGACTGGTGCGGATGAAGCAGGTCATACACCAGACGGTGCACGCCGGATAACCGGTCTCGGCCCCAATACATTCCTTCCCGGCATCCCGAGTGATTGGCCATCGAATGGGGATAGTGCCCGAACAACTCCTTAAACCGTTCCAGCCCATCAGAAGTCTCCGGCCTGGCGGAGGTATGGTAGGTGACATTGTGGAGACCGATTTCGAATCCCTTGCGCTGTAAATCCAACAACCACTCTCGATAGGCCACATCCTCGCAGGTGATTCCTCCGATCCGAGGACGACCTGCACCCCGAACAGGCCAGGCTGACACCGTGGTTCGTAGTCCCAATTCAGACAGCAGGGCATATACCGGCTCGACGCTGCCGCTGCCTTGATAGTCAGGGTCGTCGAAGATGGTGAAGGCAAACGATTTTCCATCAGGCCACTGAATTCGTCGATGCATGCTACCCATGCTTTCTATTCGGTGCTCCGACCTGCGACATGATACGTCGAACAGGTAGTGGCCGTTTCTTGAGGTACGTCAAGGGACACAGTCACTTCTTTTGGGTGCCCGCACACAAACGCGGCAATCCGCTGAGCGATCGACGTGGACGCCTCTCCCCGCTTATAAGGCCGCTCATTGCTGTGCCCAGGCCCCGCCGAGAGAACCGCAGCAACAATATATTCCGTCGCAGAGCCGACCAGGCGGTTCCACCCGCTCGCCACCGTTTCGACCCATTCAGTCTCTTCCCGAAGGGTAATGCAGGGCACACCCAGCCAGTAGGCTTCTTTTTGAATGCCGCCGGAATCGGTGACGATCGATTGGGCCTCGCTTTCCAGGCGCACCATATCCAGATACGACACCGGGTCGATCAGACGCAGGTATGCAGAAGGCTGGAACGAGAGTTTCTCCAGCTGCTTTCTGGTCCTCGGATGAACGGGAAACAGGACCACTCGTTCAGGACAGGCGAGCCGGTTCAGCGCTGCCATGATCCCGCCGAGTTTCGTGATGTGATCGGTGTTCTCGGCCCGGTGCACAGTCGCCAGGAGATATTCCTTCGGTCGTACCCCCAACCGTTCAAGAACCGTGGACCCCTGCCTGGCCCTCTCGACGCTATCCACCAATGCGTCGTACATGACATCTCCGACCAGATACACTCCCTCCGTTACTCCTTCCCGCCTCAGATTCTCCACAGCGGTATCAGTGGGACACAGGAGGAGGGAGGACACTTGATCGGTGAGAACTCGATTGATTTCCTCGGGCATGGTGCGATTAAAGCTTCGCAAGCCGGCCTCGACGTGCACCACCGGAACATGAAGCTTGACCGCGGCCAATGCCCCGGCCAGCGTAGAATTCGTATCGCCGTAGACCAGGACCAGATCGGGAGATTCCTTCAGGAGCACGTCTTCTACGCCTTTCAGCATGTCTCCCGTCTGCCGGCCATGGCTCCCGGAGCCGATACCCAGGTGATGGTCGGGATCGGCAATGCCGAGCTCGCGAAAAAACACGCCGCTCATACTGTCGTCATAGTGCTGGCCGGTATGAACCAGGACTTCATCCGCCACGTGCCTCAGCGCCCGCGAGACAGGAGCGCACTTGATGAACTGGGGGCGCGCCCCGATGATCGATACCACTTTCATAGATGGACCAGCTCGCTAACGTGTGGCGGCAACAAATACGTTCCCGCCACCGCACTCAGATTGTGGGGTTCAATACGGGCAGAGGAGACTGGCCTTCGATCTTGATCGCATGGTCGCGCATCGTGACGACCTGAAAGGTCAGGTTCAATTCTTCCAGGGCCCATCCGATCATGTCCAGCTTGTGCGTGAGCGGCAGGCTCATGCCTGGAAAGAATGCCACCCCGTCCGCCTCGTCGGAGCCGAGAAAATCGAGAGGATGCAGCAGCAATGAGGGCTCAACGCCGGAAATGCGACACAGACCCAGCGCAGTCCGGAAATAGGCCTGGGCCGCGGCACGCGAATAGAGGCTGAGATACAAGAGGTAACTGAAGTGAATCGGAATCCTGACGAACGGCATGGTCGTGACGGGTATTTCAAGCAGTCCCTCCCCGCCAACATTCCACCGATAGGGCTGAATGCGCCTGAACCCGTCGCGCAGTCCGCCGAAGATGGTACTGCGAAACGCCGCCTCTTCACGTGTGAATGCGCTCGACATGAAGAAATACGCGCGCGCCAGTGGGCCGATGAAGGTCGGCAGTGTAGAGGCATCGTACAGGTAGCCTCGCCGGTTGAGTTCGGTCACCGTGCTCCGGGAGAGACTATACCCTGGTCCCCGGAACCCGACCGGCCGTTGTCCGGTCGCCCGCTCGATGTGCTCCTCCGCCATGCTCAGCTCACGAGCCATATCCTCCTCGGCATAGCGGTGCAGCCAGGGATCGTGATGGAACGAATGGTTCCCGATCTCATGCCCCGCTGCAGCGATGGCCCCGAAGTGGTCCAGATTTCTATCCAATGCCGCATCCTGCCCGACGAGAAAAAAGGTCGCCTTGAGCCGATGTTGTGACAACCCGGACAGAATGCGTGGCACCACCACATCGAGATAAGACGGGAGCGTCTTCCACGCCCGATTTCCGTGGGTCTTCATATAGGCCCACTTATCGTCCAGATCGCAGGACAGACTGGCGAAAGGCTTGTCCATCGTTACCATGTTCCCTCGTACCAACCGATGCCAGGATCGGCACACATGAGCACGTTCATGATCCGCTTAAGATTTCACGCGTGACGGCGCCGGCACTTACCGAGCGCCCACTCGCATCGCTCGATACAGCGTGATCAGACTGCTGCCGATTTGAGGAACCGTCGCCTCTTCCTGCAGCGCAAACGTCTGAAGCAGAGTGGGAATGAGAGCGGTCCGGCGTTGGCCATAATGCTCCTGCGCGCGACACCCGGTCACCACGTAGTGCGCGAAATCCAGCACGGGAGAGTTCCCGGGGGTTACAAACACCAGCGAGCCATCCCGCCTCATCACGCGCCTGATTTCAGCCACTGCGCTCTCAAATGGGTCCATATATTCCAGGCAGCTCACGGCCACAATGCAATCGAACGATTCATCCTGAAACGGCAACGCCACGGCACTACCGGAGAACAGTGTGGCGTTCACATGATGCGATCGTAGATTACGAGTGACACCGGCGGCCTTTTGGTGAGGATCGATGCCATACAGTTCGTCACAGTGTGCGGACAATTCCGGCAAGAACACGCCGCTGCCATAGCCGATTTCCAGCAGGCGTCCGATACGCCGTTTCGGCAGCAGGGACAGAATTAACCTGAACCGGAGCCGCTGAATCATCCCAAGCAGCGGACGAAAATTCCATTCGGCCTTATCGACGTCACTGGTTTTCACCAACGCGCTCGGAGGCAACAGCGTCGGTACCAGACTATTGGAAATCTGCCGGCTCATCACATTCCTTCTAGGAGGCCGCGACCGTCGGAAGAGGTGCAGGCAACGGATCCGGAATCCGCACGAAACTCTCGCTATGCGCCTGCACAAACTCGTCGACCGCCCGGATCACCGCATTGTTGTTCAGCGTGGAATTGACGAATTGCGACGTGTTCAACACAAAAAAATCTTGGTGGCGAGTCGCGACGGTGGGCACCCGCTTCGAGTAGTGCAGCACCTGCA
>DAONAB010000209.1:4799-5875 GCA_035400805.1 Nitrospira sp.
ACCACCCCAAGATACTCGACCGGGCCGGACGTCGGTCCAATCGATACCAATCCTTGCGTCGCCAATGGACTGCCGGAATCGACGGGTCCGGTCCAAATCACCTTGTCAAAGTGCTCATCCAGCCCATTCCATCTCACCGTGAGGCCACCCTGGGCAGCCGGCTCGATTGCTTGGATCCCCGCTTCCAAACGGATCGTTCCGCCGGCCCCTCGAATCAACTCTTCAAGCCGGTGAATGACGGTTCGATACCCTCCCGCCACATAGCCGAGTTGATTCCGTTGGGCCGAGCTATCACGAGTGGAAAACAGACGCGTGATATACGACCAGATAAACACCGCCGAGACACGTGTGTACTGATGTCCCAGCTTGGCGAGAAGCAGCGGTTTCCAGAAGGCCTCATAGGTCCGGCGACCGCACAAGCCGATCAACCACTCCTCCACTGGCACCGCCTCCAGCGCGCGCCAGTCCCGGACGCGGTTGCAAGCCAGTATTGTGCGCGCCAACCGCAATTTTCCCAACACACCCACCAGAGGAAAGCGCAGCAATTCCAGCATGCTGGTGACCGGATACATCCGCCCCTTCGCGTATAGACCGGACCGGGCCGGGCTCCAACGAAGGCGATCTCCCAACCCGATCTTACGGAGATATCCGATCAGATGGCTGTCCGAAGAGAGAATCACATGGTAGAAACGATCCCACCAAAAATGATCGTAATCATGATAGGTCGTCAACCCACCCGCCTGCTTCTCGCGCTCAAAGAGCGTCACCTGCAGGCCTGTGGCTGACAGACGCTCAGCGAGCGACAGCCCCATGATTCCAGCACCGATAATTGCGATACGTAACGGCATACCCTGTTTCCTAGGCGTGAACTAGTGCGATCACACCCTAACGGCGGTCTCCTGCAACCGGGGAGAGTCACCGACCACAGCGCCCGGCGCTGACAGAGCCCGTTGCCAATTGATCGTCTGCGTCAACCCCTCTTCCAATCCGACGCGAGCCGTCACGCCTAAAATCCGTTGGGACCGCTCGATATCGGGCACTCTTCGCCGGACATCTTCATACTTCCCTCCGGTAAA
>DAONAB010000210.1:0-5869 GCA_035400805.1 Nitrospira sp.
GGATTGATCACCGGCGGAGTGGACGGGGTTCAACTCACCTGGATGGATGTCAAAATCGGCGATTGGGTGGTGACGCCGCGCCATGGCAAGCCGGTGGAGGTGCAGGCCCTCTGGGTGCGGGCGCTGGCCGTGGCGGCGTCGTTGGCCGACCAGTTCGGCGAGACCGCCTATGCGGCGCAATGCCGGGAGGATCGCGCCCGCGCGACGGCCGCGTTTCGTGAACGCTTCTGGTACCGGACCGGAGGATATTTACTGGACGTCGTGGACGGGCCGACCGGTGACGACGCGTCTCTTCGTCCCAACCAGATTTTCGCCCTGGCGTTGGATGATCAGCTGGTGACCGAAGTGCAGGCGAAACAGATCTTGCAACTCACGAAGGAACGGCTGCTCACTCCGGTGGGGTTACGCACGCTCGCTCCGGAAGATATTCGATTTTGCGCCTCCTATGAAGGTGGGGTCTCGGCGCGGGACGGCGCTTACCATCAAGGGACCGTATGGCCGTTTCTCCTGGGACCGTTCGTGACGGCTTGGGTGAAGACCTACGGCGCCAGCCAGTCTGTGCGGCGTGAGGCGCGCATGTTTCTGGAGGGGTTGTCCGGGCACCTCGATGAGGGTTGTCTGGGGCAGGTGTCGGAAATTTTTGACGGGCAGTTTCCGCACCGTCCACGCGGCTGTTTCGCTGAGGCCTGGTCGGTGGCCGAACCGTTGCGAGCACTCATCGAAGATATCGGAGTGCTCCGCGATCCGGCGTCGCATTCGACGTGATTTATTCGTCGTGACGCTCACCCCGACAACGATCTGTCGTCTTCCACGCGACGCTGATGTCACCGGTCCTCACTCGTTGCTGTAAATTCCTCCCCGAAATTCTTGACAGCGTCGGAACCGATCCGGTAAGGATACCTTGATGACCTCTTCCACTGGAACACAGTCATTTCTATTATTGACCGTCGGCATATTGTTGGCCGGTTGCCAACTGTTCGACTCGTCGACGCGAGAAGTGGCCCCACGATCAACATCCGTCATGTCGATGTGGGAATTGTATCGGCATTGCCAATCCAGCGGTGATGTCGAAACAGTGTTGTCCGCAGCGAAGCAATTGCAGCAATCGGCCGACACCCATGTTGTCCCCGCTCCCGACGTTCCCAAGAGCCTGGATCGATTCGTCACCAGGCAACCGGTTCGCACCACCGTCGATCCGAAAGCCCTGGCTGCGTCATGTACGCTGCAGGCGGCACGCACCAGTCTGAGCGCAGGGCGTGAGCAGGAAGCCGAACAGCTGCTTTATGCCGTGGTGCTCAGTTACCCCGAAAGCGACTACACCTTCTACGTCGCGCAGGCGAAGGTGTGGATTGAAGAGTTGCACCGTCCCGGCTCTTCAGATGCAGTGATCCATCCCATCTCTACCCACTAAGCGGCCATCGGTTTCGGCTCGTATCCCTTCTTGATATATCGACGGGGTTCTTTCCCCTGCAAAGAGAGGTTGCGTCCGGATATCGGGGCGTTACTTGCGCTCTCCCATACCGGGATCGATGTTCCCCGTTATGCTCTTTCTCGCTCTGTCCGCAAGGAGCAGTGATCTGCTGTAGCAAGGCCTAGCTCATCACGCTGCCGTACCACATCTGGTAAGAGAGCCCGAGTATTGACAGAGCGGTGTGATGACCGTAGGCTCGCGCGGTGCAGCGTGGATGACTCACGACTGACGAGGACGAAATCAGGGAGGCTCATGATGGGAGAGCAAATACAGGTACCAGGTCGAGTGGTGGGCTGTGCCGGCCTCCTTGCGGGGGCGTTACTGGCCGCTGGATGGCTGGGGGTAGGGCACGCAGCGGATGAGTTGCCGAAAGAGTCGGTCTTGCCGGTCGCGCTCGCCGGAAAGGCCGCACAGGCGGCGCTCGATGCCTGCAAAAAAGATGGCTATCGGGTCAGCGCATCCGTCGTGGACCGGGCCGGAGTGCTGCGAGCCATGTTGCGGGCTGATGGTGCCGGTCCCCACACGGTCGACAGCAGCCGAAAGAAAGCCTATACGGCAGCCAGTTTGCGGCGAACGACGAGTGAGTTGGCGGAGATGATTGCCAAACAACCGGCGCTGCAGGCGTTGCGCGAGATGAACGAGAGCATTTTGATGGTGGGCGGTGGGTTGCCCATTGAAATTGCCGGTGAAGTGGTGGGAGCGATCGGGGTGGGCGGCGCGCCGGGAACGCACCTGGATGATGCCTGTGCCGAAGCCGGTCTCGACGCCATCGGGGCGGCCTCGAAAATGCCTGCCGCCAAATGAACGTGATGCGGGGACGAGGGCCTGCCTGGATTGTGATGGGGCTGGTCCTCCTCCTGGCGGCTTGTAACAGTGATCGTCCGGAGCCCGCTGAGGCTGACCTGCCTTCAGCGGGGCTTCGCGTGCGGGTGACGCGTGTCGCCACACATCCCTTTTTGTCCCGCTACCGCTTGACGCTGCAGGTGGACGGTCCTCAGGGCTGTACCGATACGGCGGAGTTGTTCCCCGATACGGGATATGCCGGAAGGCGCAACCTGTATGAGCAGGCGTCGGGTACGATCACCCTGGTAGGGCAGTATGATGCCCGCGTGATCGACCGGACGCACTGCACGATCCGACTGGTGGAGTTTCAGTCACTGGTGGGGCAGTCGAAGTTTTTAGGTTCGTTTGATGTGGATGCTCAGAAACGGTGGCAATTCTTCCCCGCCTCGCTCAGACCCGAGCGGCCGTTCGAGAAACACTAGTCCCGCTTGTCAGGACGTCAGCCGCTCCTTGAACGTGAGTTCGGCCACCGCAGATTTGTCCAGCTCGCCTTTACCGAGGGTCACCAGCCGGCGGTACTGAGCATAAGTGGCTTTCGCAAGGGGGAGCTCCAGCCCCACCTGTTCGGCCAGACCGCAGGCGATCCCTGAATCTTTCGCGGCATGGGCGGCGGAAAAGTAGCAGTCGTGCGCGCGCTGCTGCATGTCTTCACCATCAGTCTCCAGGACGCGGGAGTTCGCGCCGGTCTGGGAAAACACCTCGCGCAGCATGGTCAGATCCAATCCCAGGGCGGAAGCCAATCCGAGGCCTTCCGCAAGGGCTGCGGTATTGGCGTTCATGACCATATTTACCAGCGCTTTCACCTTGGCGGCATCGCCCGCTGGTCCGATATAGCGCAGGTGCGCACTCAAGTCCTTGAGTAACGGGGTCGCGTGCTCGAACACGTCTCGTCGTCCAGCACACATGAGATAGAGGGTTCCTTGGCGGGCCTGGGGAATACTGCTCGCCATACAGGCTTCAAGGCTCTGGCCGCCCTGCTTTTCCACCAGCGCGTGGATTTCTATTTGGAGCGCGGGAGAAAGGGTCGCACAATTGATAAACAGCCGGTTGGTGGCGTGCTGCAATAAACTATCTGGTTTGTCCGGTGCATAAATGTGGCGCATGGCTGCATCATCGGGCACCACGGTCAGGATCGTTGTGGCCAGTTCAGCGACCTGGGCTGGAGTCGGGACGGCCTTGCAGCCTAGCTCGTTGGCCACTGTCTCCGCGCGTGATGCCTCGGTATCGTACACGGCCACAACCTGATACTTGAGATCGTGGAGCCGTCGGGCCATGTTGGCTCCCATGCGTCCGACTCCGACAATACCGATACGAAACGCTGCTTGTCCCATCCGCAACCTCCTAGAAAACGTGGTACCCTGATCGGCGTGGAGTGTACCACAGTCTATTCCGGCCCCGGAATCATGGCATCAGCCGTGGCGCAGGTGAGGGCTTGGATAACCACGATGGAGCGTGTGATGCAACAATCGATTATCGGATATCACCAGGATGAGGAGGGGCATTGGGTGGCCGACCTTCGCTGCGGGCACGGTCAGCACGTGCGCCATCAGCCGCCGATGACGAGTCGTCCGTGGGTGTTGACGGAAGAAGGACGGCAGGTGTTTCTCGGTACAGAGTTAAATTGCAAGAAATGCGACGAGGGGGGAGATGGGTTCAGCCAGACCGAGGCGCGCTCGTAAGCGTTTCCGAGGGAAGCCGATACACAGGGCCCGGACCATCAACAGATTCTGATAGCCCGAGCCGATCTCTATCCTAGGCCCAGATCCAATCGATCAATGAGGAAAACCAGCCAGTGACGCTGGAGAACCAGGAGTCGTCCTGGGGTGCTGCTACAGGGACCGGGCGGGGAGCCGGCGGGGCCACAGCAGTCTGGCTCACTTTTGCGGGAGCGTTCGGAACCACGGGTGCGGCGACAGTCGGTGCCGATGGAGCCGTAGTCGGTGCCGGGGCCACGGTCACAGATGGTGCAGGAGTCGTTGGTGAGGGCGTGGCCGCTGGAGTCGGCGGCAGTGGGGAGGTTTCCCCCTGAGAAGGTTGCGGTGTAATCACCGCGACCAAGTGCGACTCCTGTTGTATCGTGTCGACAGGAGTCACGTGTGCTTCCGGCCCGGGCTGCGTGGCCATCGTTCGTTCACGCAGCGTGGTAAGGGCTTCCAACCGTTTCTCAATCCGTTTTGTTTCGCCGATCTCCTTCATCATGGCCTGATGCCTGGCCCGTAAGGCGGCAATGTTGTGCTCCAGCAGTGCCAGTTTGGCTTGATTGGCCTTGTGCAGTTGGTCGTACGAGGCTTGAATCTGTTTCAGCTCACTCTTCAGGTTGGCGAGCGCTCGTTCATCGCGCTGATTGGCGAGGTGCGCCGCATCGCGTTCCTGTTCGAGGCTATGAATGTCAGCTTGAGTTTGCGCCAGCTCGCCGGCCCGCGTTTTTACTTCATGCCGTGCGGTGTCGTAGGTTTTCTGCGAGACGCAGCCTCCCAGCGTCAAAGCCACGCCTCCGACGATCCAACAGAGCGTGAAGACCGATGCGAGTCGCGGGTATGCGGTGATTGATTGCATGGGACGTTCCTCCGGGATACGTACGGTGGCGATCGGTGCGATAGGCAGTCCGCTCCGCGAAACCACCGTGCCTGAAGCTAATTTTTCAGAAAAGTGGAAAAACGGCAAAATATTTCGGGAAAGCTGCAGAGGGCGATTGCGAGCAGCTGCGGCGCCCGCGAGAGAGGTTGCTGGTTATTGAATGGTGAGGCAGTCGGCGGGGACGGCCACCTGCATGTTGAGCCCCGCTTCCTGCCAGGGGTGAAGTCGAGGCCCTTGGTAGTGGTACCCGCCGATGACGGGATCGGTTGAGAGGAGGAGCGGGGTGTCGAGGTCCAGCACATCGAAGTCGCCCAGTCCCAGGACCAGGCTGAACGAGCATCCCATGGCGATGCGTGTTTCGAGCATGCCGCCGACCATGAGTCGAAGGCCTGACGATCGGGTGAAGTCCGCAATGCGCCGTGCTTCGACCACGCCGGTTTTCATGATCTTGATGTTGATATAGTCTGCCGCTTGCCTCTCGACCACCCGGCGTGCATCATCCAGCGAGCGGACGGATTCGTCCGCTGCGACCGGAATGCCGGTCAGATGCCGAATCGCCTGAAGCCCCTCGAGATCGTCACGAACCACCGGTTGCTCCAGGAGTACCAGCCGCCCCCCGAATTGTTTTACTCCGCCGGCAAAACGGATGCAGTCCCCTCGAGAAAACCCCTGATTGCCGTCACCGATGAAGCTGATTCCGGGAAGGGACTCATGCACGGCTTGCAAGCGGCGAATGTCTTCCTCCACATCGGTTCCGACCTTCATCTTGAAGAGGCGGAAGCCTTGGGCATACCAGCTGCGGGAGAGCGCGAGGGTCTTTTCCAGGTTGCAGATCGGGATGGTGATGTCGGTTTCCCGCACCCGGACATCGGCTTGCCCCCAGAGTTGCCAGAGCGGGATGCCCTGAGTCCGGCAGAGGGCATCGAGGAGGGCTGTTTCGAGGCCGCATCGAGCGGCGGGAAAGAGTGGGGCCTGTTC
>DAONAB010000211.1:0-5836 GCA_035400805.1 Nitrospira sp.
GTTTCGATCGCGAGTCGACCGCGTTCGCGTGACAGGAGCCGCACGTCCGGCCACTGCTCCTTCAACCGCTTCCGTAAGAGAATCAATCTGTTTTCACAGGTCTCTTTCCACTCGGGTAAGCCCAGCCAGCTATCCATCCGCAGTTCGCGATTCGTGAACTCTGCCCGCTGTTCGTCCTGATGTTGTTTCAGGATCCGCCACAGAATACGTCCGGGGACATTTGCGATGAGGTGTTCGCCATCGACGAAGATGCAAGTATCGGCGTGGTAGAACCAGAACACGCGTTGTGAGACGGCTGAGTGAACCGGCCGCGGGCACTGTCCCGGCTGACCGCGGATGATCGGCCGTGCAGGTCGGTTGCATGCCCCGGTCGGATCTTGCCCGCCGGATCATCGCGCTAGGTTCCGGTTCCTCTACATTGACAGGCTGCACCCCAAGCAGTAGGGTTTGACGCTGGTGAGGCACGCAGCGAGTCTGTCTCGAAGGAACCGCGTCAATCGCGTGATGGGACCGATCGGATGACAATGTCAGGTCAGGAGGGGGCGAGACCTATCACGAGTTTGCTGGCGGCGGATCATCGACGACTGGACGAGCTCTTGCGTTCCGCGGCAACTACTGTCGGTCAGATAGATCAGTCAATCTACGATCAGTTTCGCGTGGGCCTGCTCAGGCATATTGGCATGGAGGAAAAGCTCCTGATGCCTGCGTTGCAGCGTTGGCGGGGCGGGGAACCATGGCCGATCGCTACAAAGCTTCGGCTTGATCATGGCGCGCTGGCAACCTTACTCATGCCCGCGCCCACCGCTCAGATTCTGGCAACGATTCGCCGGATTTTGTCGGATCACAATCAATTGGAAGAAGGTCCTGATGGACTTTATGCCCTCTGTGATCGCTTGCCGGACGCGGAGATGGAACCGCTGTTGGTGGCCCTGCGGGCTGCGCCAGAGCTCAGTGTGATGCGGCATTCCGATAGTCCGGCCGTCATGAAAACGTTGGCGGGGGCCCTCGCCAGGGCCGGGTATGGTTTGGAGACGGTCGCATCGCCTGAGAAGGACGAGCGTGGATGAGGGGACCGAAGGGGCCGTCACGATGATGATCCGCCACCCGCGACGGCTGCCGCTGCTTGCGCTCGGCATGCTGGCCTTGCTGACGGGGCTTTGGGCCGGCCTCGCGCGCCTCGGCTGGGACGTGCCCCTGCCGCGGCCGGGGTTTTCATCATTGCATGGTCCGCTGATGGTGTCGGGATTTCTCGGGACGCTCATCAGCCTGGAGCGAGCTGTGGCGCTCGGCCGATCCTGGGCCTACGCGGCGCCATTGTTCACCGGTCTTGGCGCCCTGACGTTGATCGCCGGCGGCCCACTGGTCGCCGCGCAAATCTTGATGCTGGGCGGCAGTGCCGGGCTGGTGGCAATTTTCGCGGCGATCATCCGGCGGCATCCGGCGTTGTACACGTACACGATGGGGAGCGGTGCGATTGTCTGGGCTCTCGGCAACCTGCTGTGGGTCCTTGGTTGGCCCGTTTTTCTGGTCGTGTTCTGGTGGGCGGCCTTCCTCGTGGTGACCATTGCCGGTGAGCGGCTGGAATTGGCCCGGCTGCAGCAGGTGACCACCGGTGCGCAAACGGCATTCTTACTGTTCCTCGCAACATTGCTCATGGGGCTGTTGCTCCTGGGGTGGTGGTTTGACGGCGCAGTCCGTCTGTTCGGCGCCGGGCTCACCGCCTTGGCCGTCTGGCTGAGCGTCAATGACATCGCCAGGCGAACGGTCCGACAAACCGGGCTGACGCGCTTTATCGCCGTCTGCCTGCTCAGTGGTTATGGCTGGTTGGGCGTGAGCGGTCTCGCGGCGGTGATGTATGGTGGCGTTCCCGTGGGGCCACAATATGATGCCATGCTGCACGCGTTTTTCCTGGGGTTCGTGTTTGCGATGATCTTCGCCCATGCGCCGATTATCTTTCCCGCCGTGCTGGGTGCACGGATGACGTACCGACCGCTTTTTTACGCCCATGTCGCGTTCTTGCAGGTGACGTTGTTGATTCGATTGGCCGGTGACGTCTTCGGCTGGGGTGCGGGACGGCAGATTGGCGGCTTACTCAATGCCGTGACGCTGGTCCTGTTCCTGGCGAATACGGTGACGGCTCTGGGGAGTCTGCCGGATCGGCCCGGTGCGACGGCTCGCGCACCGTCGTGATGCCGGTGAGGGTAACGGTGGTGTCGCACGAAGCACAGGGGAACATGAGATGAGCACAGAACAAGATGGATCCGGATCAGACCCGCGAGTAATGGAGGCGCTGCGTCAGGTGGTCGATCCCGAGTTGGGGATCAACATTGTCGACCTGGGGTTGGTCTATGGCAGCGAGGTGCGGGATGGCCAGGTGCATGTCACGATGACGATGACGACGCCGGCTTGCCCGATGGAAGAGCTGCTGATGGAGATGGTGCACTCGGCGATCTTGCGAGAGCTCCCGGAGGCTCGTTCCGTAGACGTCGACCTGGTGTGGGAGCCACAGTGGAAGCCGGACATGATGAGTCCGGCCGCAAAGGCCCAACTCGGCCGAACCTGAGGATCAGGCCGCGATTGCGGGTGGCGGCCAGGTTGGCCCTGCGGGAGAAGGATGTGACCGTGAGCGAGAACCAGCCTCAGCAGGTGCGCGCGCTGGTGGACGAGATCTACCGCACCCAATCCCGCCAGGTCCTCGCCACCTTGATCCGCCTACTCGGAGATTTCGATGCGGCTGAAGAGGCGTTGCATGAAGCCTTTGCCGTCGCGGTGGAACAATGGGCGCGCGACGGAGTGCCGGCCAATCCGCGGGCGTGGCTCGTCTCAACGGGGCGCTTCAAGGCGATCGACGCCATGCGGCGGCGGGCCAGATTCGACGCGTCGTTGCCGGATCTTGCCCACCATCTTGAAATCACCGCCGATACTGCCGCGGAGGATGGAGAGGAGTCGGTTGACGATGACCGGTTGCGGTTGATCTTCACCTGCTGCCATCCCGCGTTGTCGCCGGAAACACAAGTGGCGATGACGTTGCGGGAGGTCTGCGGCCTCACGACCGATGAGATCGCCCGCGCGTTCCTGACCAAGCCCACCACCATTGCGCAACGCATCGTGCGCGCCAAAGGCAAGATTCGCGACGCCCGTATTCCTTATGAGGTGCCATCGGAGGCCGACTTTCCAGACCGGGTGGATGCGGTACTGAGAGTCGTCTACCTTGTGTTCAACGAGGGGTACAGTGCGTCGTCCGGGGATTCGCTGACCAGGCATGATTTGTCCGGCGAAGCCATACGCCTTGGGCGAGTGCTGGTCGGGCTGCTGCCGAAAGCCGAGGTCCTTGGGCTCTTAGCCCTGATGCTCCTGCAGGACTCGCGTCGCGCCGCGCGGACGTCGCCGACCGGGGATTTGATTCTGCTCGAGCAGCAGGATCGCTCGCTGTGGAATCGAGAGCAGGTTGCGGAAGGAACGGACCTGGTCGAACGGGCGCTGGCGTCTCGCCAAGTCGGTCCCTATACCATCCAGGCTGCCATCGCTGCGGTGCATGCAGAGGCCTCCGATGCGGCGATGACCGACTGGGCCCAGATCGTAGGCCTGTACGATGTGTTGCTGCAGGCTGAATCGTCTCCGGTGGTGGAGCTGAATCGAGCCGTTGCTGTGGCGATGCGTGACGGTCCGTCGGCGGGCCTGGCATTAGTCGATGACATTCTTTCGCGTGGCGACCTGACCAACTATCACCTCGCGCATTCTGCACGAGCGGATCTCTGCCGGAGACTCGGACGAACTGCGGAAGCCAAAGCCTCCTATGAACGGGCGCTGCCGCTCACACAGCAGGAACCGGAGCGGCGTTTCCTGGAGGGACGATTGCGGGAACTGAGCTGAGGCGACGCAGAGGTCGCTGCATGCATTGCTCTAACTGGTTGATATCGCGACCTCTTCATTGCGGTATGCCAGGCTGTCGATTTTTTCTCTCTCCGACGACTATCTCATAACACGAGTCATTCATTGAATGGAGGATCCCATGGCGACGCGTCCCTCAACCCGTAAGAAGACAAAGACCGCAGAGTGTCCGGCGAGTGTGGTGTGGTTTGATATTCCTGCCGACGACCTGCCGCGAGCCAAGAAGTTTTACAGCGCCTTGTTCGGGTGGAAGATCAGCCGGTTTCCCGCGATGCCGGACTATTGGCATATCGATACCGGTGGCGCGAAGACGTCGCTGGACGGCGGCCTCCTCCCGCGCCAAGCGCCCCGCCAGCCGATTACCGCCTATGTCTCCGTTCCGTCGGTGGAGAAGGCTGCGGCCAAAGTGCAGAAACTCGGGGGGACGGTCTGCAAATCCAAAACTCCTGTACCTGGAATGGGCTATTTCGTGATCTGTCAGGACACGGAAAACAACACGTTTGCCTTGTGGGAGATGAATCCCAAAGCCAAGTAGACGAGGAGGCGCCGGACATGACGTCCTGGTGTCGAATCATACGAGGAACCCATCATGAAATATCTTTGTCTGGTGTATGTCGAAGAAAAGATCCTGCATGCTCTGCCGAGTACTGAGCGTCTCAGACTCTCGGACGAATCGATGTCGTATTGCGAGCGGTTGCAGAAGCTCGGCCAGCTGGTGACGGCGTCCCCGCTTCATCCCGTCGAGACGGCCACCACGGTGAGGGTGCGCGATGGCAAGACGTCGACAATCGACGGACCGTTTGCCGAAACCAAAGAACAACTCGGCGGCTTTCTCCTGCTTGATGTGCCGGACTTGAACGATGCCATCCGCATCGCCTCTCAGTTCCCTGCGGCTCGCATCGGGAGCGTGGAGGTGCGGCCCATGAAAGAGCAGGGCTGCGCCTGACCCGAGCGACCGCTGAATGTGGCTGCCAGAGTCGTTCCCTGCAGCCTTGCTGGACAGCCATTTTGACCGCTCGCTGTCGACGGAGACAATAGTGAGGTGCTGAAGATGAACCGTGAAACGTTGGACGAGAGACGGCAGACGGGGGCGGTGCTCTCCAATCGCACACGTCAGCAACTACACACGACAGACAGATGTTGTCGAACATACATGGGTGAGAAAGGAGTGACGTATGAGCCGGGTACGGATACTTGTCGGCACAAGGAAAGGGGCATTCATTCTGACATCGGATGGCACCCGGAAGCAGTGGGAAGTAACCGGCCCGCACTTCGGCGGGTGGGAACTCTATCACCTTAAGGGATCGCCGGCTGATCCCAACCGCCTCTATGCGTCGCAAACCAGCAGTTGGTTCGGGCAGGTCATCCAGCGTTCGGATGACGGAGGTAAGACCTGGAATCCTCCGGGCACGAAGCCTGAGGACCTCATGGGAGCGGACGGCATGCCCAATGGCGCGAGCAATATGTTCGTCTATGATCAATCGACGGAAACCGGGAAGCCGCTCACCACGCATCAACATTACGACGGCACGCAACGCCCCTGGGAGTTCAAGCGGGTCTGGCACCTGGAACCATCGTTGACCGATCCTGACACGGTGTATGCGGGGGTAGAGGATGCGGCGATCTTTCGTTCGACAGATGCCGGACGGACCTGGCAGGAACTTGCCGGCCTCCGCGATGCGAAGGGCACACTCTGGCAGCCGGGCGCAGGCGGGATGTGTCTGCATACGATTGTTCAGGATGCGGCCAACCCGCAGCGGATGCATGTTGCCATCAGCGCGGCAGGCGTGTTCCGGACCGACGACGCAGGCAAGACCTGGCGGCCCACCAATCGCGGACTGAAGTCACAATTTGAACTGCCTGATCCCGATGCAGAGGTCGGCCACTGCGTGCATTGCATCACGATGCATCCTTCCCGCCCGAACGTGCTGTTCATGCAGAAACA
>DAONAB010000212.1:0-5799 GCA_035400805.1 Nitrospira sp.
CCGACGCTGCTCCAAACCCTGATAGGGGTCGGCGTCATGGTTCCGATCACGACGTATTACCTCGACCCGGCCGATCTTGGCACCGTCGCCATTCTCACTGCCCTTGCCATGCTGGTGACGCCGCTTGCCTCGACCGGTGACAATTGGGTGCTCTCGACCCATTGGCACGCGACGCCGGATTCCGGCCGAAAAGAACTGCTGTTCAACCTGCTGTTGGCCAATCTGGGGATGAAAACCGTGTGGGTGGTGCTGTTCTGGTTGCTCGCTCCGTTGGTGTTGCCGCAGCTGATTCGAGACTATCGCCCCGAGTACCAGCAGTATTTCGGGTTGGTGTTGCTGGGGTTGTTGGCCGGGACGTTGTGGGGGACGCTCAGTCCGTTGATGGTGATCGAACGGGCGCCTGTCAGCCATGCAATGAACGAATCGTTGCAGTGGGCGGCAGGGGCGGCGACGACGTTGGTGGGTCTCTCGGTGATGAAGATCGGAATCCTGGCCATGTTTCTTGCGCCGATCGCTGCGGGCCTTGCCTCCATCCTGCACGGGTTTCGTTATGCGGTTCGCCGGGTCTCTCTGCGGCCCAGCCTGCATTGGAGCAAACAAATCGTTCAAAGCGGTCTGCCGGCGATTCCGTTCAGTCTGATGGACGTGGTGGCCAACAGCATGGATCGCTTTATCATTCAGCGGTGGTTAGATCTCTCGACATTGGGCATCTATGCCCATTCGCAAAGTTATCGCGGAATGTTCGTCACGGTGACCAAAGCCTATTCACGGACCATGACGCCCACGTTCCTGGAGTTGTTTGCGGGGAATCCTCGCCAGTCGCAGCGACAAGTTGAAGAGGCCGTGTCGCTGTGGTACCTCTGTGTGGCGGCAGGAGGCATTCTGGTCACGCTGTTTTCTGCCGAGGTGATTCATCTTTTAACGCATGGGAAGTTCGATCGGGCGGCCGAGCTGGTGCCCATCTGGTTTCTGCTCGTGTTTGCGCACAGCATGGGAATGCCGTTTACTCAGTACCTGCTGACGGTGCGTCAAAACGTCCTACTGTCCTGGTCGTCGATTCTGATGAGCCTCGGGACGGTGGGGTTGGTCGCTGCCGCCACCTGGCTGTTCGGTGTCATCGGGGCAACGAGTGCGGCGGTCTTTGGCGCTTTGGCGTTGCATGGGATGCGGTTTGTTCTGGCGCGCCGGTTCGGGTGCCCCTACGGGCTTGAAACGGGTGCGCTCTGGAGTATGGGCGCCGTGCTCGCCGTGTATGTGCTGACCTATCGGGTGGGGTTGCCGTTTTCGGCAAAAATGATGATGGCAGCGGCCGTCATGACGGTGCTGTGGATCAAGACGGCGTCGCTCTGGTCGTGGCAGGCCGTGGCGCGACTCTGGTCGGCGCCGAAATGAATCGCATGGAATGCCGGTGTGTCGCCGGCCTTGGTGCAACCAGGCCGCGATAGCGGCCGTAGCGATGCATATGAGATAACCTTTGAAAGGAGACGGCAATGGCAGGTGAGAGGTCAACTGGTTCTTCGCAGCAGGACGGCGGCACCGCGCGCGCGTCCGGTCAGCTCGTCAGTGACGAGCCGGCAGGAATGGTCAGCGGCCATTTCAGCCATTGCCAGAATTGCGGGCATCAGCCGCTCCTCACGATCATGGATTTCGGCCACCATCCACCCTGCGATTCATTGGTGCGTCCGGCACAATTGACCAAGCCCGAGCCGTTTTATCCGTTACACCTCTTTCGCTGTGAACGATGCGGGCTTGTGCAAATCGATTATTCCGTCGACCCTGCGGAATTGTTCTACGAGGGGTATCCCTACATGACCGGAATTACCGGCGCGCTTAAAAGTAATTTTGATGCGATGGCCGGGAAGGTGATCGAGACCTTAGGCCTTCAGCCCGGGAGCCTGGTCATCGACATCGGATCGAACGACGGCACGATTTTGGAGGGATTCAAAGCGAGAGGGATGCGCGTGTTGGGCGTAGAGCCGACGGGTATCGCGAAGATCGCCAATTCGAGAGGGATTCCGACTCTGCAGGCGTTCTTCAGCGAGGACGTCGCGCAGGGTATTTTAAAGAAGGAAGGGCCGGCATCCCTGATTACGGCCGCCAACGTCTTTGCGCATGTCGCCAACCTCGGTCCCTGTCTCCGCGGCATTCATGCGTTGCTGGGGGACCGGGGCACGTTCATTTCCGAGTCGCACTATCTGCTTGATCTGATCGACACGTTGCAATATGACACGATCTACCACGAGCACCTGCGCTTCTATTCGATCAAGCCGATGCAGGATATGATGAAGCGGTTTGGCTTCAGCGTGGTCGATGCCGAGCGAATTCCGAATCATGGCGGATCCATTCGGGTCTATGCCGTGAAAGGGACCGGCAATAATCCCAGCGGCCGGCTCCAGGAGTTGGTCAAACAGGAGGAATCGTACGGTCTCTACGGGTCTGCCTTGTACGCCACCTTCGCCCAGCGCGTCAGGCAATCCAAATGGAAACTCATGCACCTGTTGTCGGACTTGAAGATGAAGGGGCATCGGATCGCGGGCATCGGATCTCCCGGCCGGTCGAGCACGGTGATGAACTATTGCGGCATCGGTCCGGACTATCTGGATTACACGGCCGAGCAGGCGACATCACTCAAGGTGGGATTGTTCACGCCGGGCACGCATGTGCCGGTGGTGGATGAGAAGCGTCTCTTTGAAGATCAACCGGAGTACGCGCTGGTCTTGGCGTGGCATCTGGGAGAGACGATCCCTCGGAAATTGCGCAGCAAGGGATTGCGGTCGAAGTTTATCATGCCGTTGCCCGATCCCGTCATTCTCGACTGGTAGCGCCGGGGCCCGGAGCGTCGCATGGCGAAACTCAGCGTTGGCATCATCGGGACCGGGTTCGGCGCGAAGGTCCATGCGCCTGCGTTCCGAACTATTCCAGGCGTCGAGGTCATGGCGATCGCCGGGCAGGATCGTCGCAAGGCGGCGCTGGCTGGGCAGACGTTGGGCATTCCGACCGTCCACGATTCGTGGCAGCAGTTGATCGACGATGAGAAGGTTGAGGCGGTCGTCGTCGCCGTTCCACCGTCGGCTCATTTCGATGTGGTGACGGCGGCGTTGCGGGCAGGTAAACATGTGTTGTGTGAAAAGCCGTTCGGCGTCGATGCCGGCCAGGCCGCGCGGATGTGGGAGCTGGCTCGCGCGAGCGACAGGGTCTGCATGGTCGACTATATGTTTCGGATGGCTCCGGAGCGGGTTCGATTGAAGGAGTTGCTCGATGGCCACGAGATCGGGCGGATCATCAGAGTGACCGTCGAATGGACGGTCCGGGGGCGCGCCGCCGGAAACAGTGCCTGGTCGTGGCAGTTTGATCCGTCTTTCGGAGGGGGCGTGTTGTTTGCGTTCGGGGCGCATGTCGTCGATTACCTTCAATGGTTGGTCGGCCCCGTCCGGAGCGTGGCCGCCCGTCTGAGCACCAGGGGCGGACCAGCGCAATTCGTTCCCATGGATCGTCCCGTCGCGGCGGATACTTTGGACGCGATGCTGCTGCTGGAAGGCGACATTCCCGTATCGATCACGGTGTCGAATGCGACACCCGGAGGACGCGGACACTGGCTCACGATGTACGGGGAGCGCGGGGCGTTGCTCGTTGGAAATGCCAACCTGGCCGAAACCGTCATCGGCACCAGGCTGTATCAGTCGGATATGACGACTGGGGCATTGCGGGACATACCGGTCGCGTCGATGGGCGGTGAAGGAGTGACTGACGGACGGACCCTGCTGGTCGGTCGCGTTGCCCAGAGTTTCGCGGGTGCCATTCGGTCCGGAATCTCAGCGGCCCCCTCATTTGAAGATGGCTGGCGCGCGCAGGTTGTCATGGACGCCATGCGTCTGGCCCACGACCAGCAACGCTGGACGCCGGTACGGTTTCCGACCGGGCAGGATCAGTTCCCGAGCCCCGGCCGGCGCGTTCAATGAAGATTTTTGTCCTGTTGTCCAATGCGCCTCATTCCGGCGGTGAAGCGATCGAGGTCGTGGGGCATGAAGTGGTGGAGAAGGCACAGCAGCTCGGACATTCGGTATGTCTCCAAGTGATCTTCCGGGACCCTCGCGGAAGCAAGGCCGCGCAGCAGGCCGAACAGACGCTTCGCGAGGTGAAGCTTCCCGGCGTTGTGGTCTGCCCCATGCTGTATGTCGAGGATGTGGCGGATGTGTCCTCTAAACGGGGTCTGGTGTCGCGACTTGGACGGTTGTTCACCTCGTTGACCTTGGGCCGCCTGTTTCCCGCCTCCGGTCTCGGGAGCATGGTGGAACGGCGGGTGCGTGAGTCCGGTGCGGATGCCATTCTGAGTATTTGGAGTTGGGAGGCGTTGGCTGCGACCTATCACATTTCAGGCGTTCCGAAGTTCGTGTATTACGGAAACCCGGACCATTTGCCGATGCAGGCGCGACTCCGACATCCCGACTTGTTCGGGCTCCCGACGGCGTCGATGGGGGATCGTCTGTGGTTGTGGTTCGAGCGTGTGCGGAATGAACGGCGAAAGCGGCTTAATATCAGCATGATGAATGCCTGCGAGGTCACGGCCAACAATTCAGTATTGGATGCGGAGTTTTACCGGGCTCACGGGCATCCGCATTCGATCTATTTGCAAAACATGTGGCCGGTCGTCGAACCCGCACCGCGGCCCGTCTCGCTGTCCGTCTCGCAGACGTGCCCGATCAAAATCATCGGCAGTGTCGGCAATCTCGGCGCGACCGGCAATACCTTTGCGCTGACGTACCTGGGGCGGGAACTCTTGCCCCGACTTGCGGCCCGGTTCAAAGATCGCCCCTTTGAAATTCATTTGCTGGGGAAAGGTACTCCGTCGGCCGCTTCGGACGCCGCGCTCAACGATCCCCGGGTCAAGATTCGCGGGTGGGTGGAGGACATCAATGAGGAGTTCCGAGCGTCGTCCGTTTTCCTGGTGCTCACGAATGTGAACGCCGACTTTCTGGTGGGGAATACCAGAATTCTGCTCGCCTGGGCACTCGGCAGCTGTGTCGTCATGCATGAGAACAGCAGCCTGGCGATGCCTGAAATCGAGCACGGGGTTAACGCTTTGTTAGGGAAGACGCCCGACGAACTGGCGGAGTTGATTGTCTCGGCAGTGGACGATGAGGCGCTCCGAAGACGAATCGGGCAGGGGGGGCAGCGAACGTTCGAGACCTATTATCGATCGGATGTGGTGGTTCCGAAAATGTTTGATCTCGTTCAGGACATGGTGGACCGATCCCGTTCGGCCTCTGCCGTGGCTAGAGGGAATGCCGTTCACTGACGGGCGTATGCGCACTTGGAGAACCAGCAACGACTCGCCGCGCGAGTTAGATTAAGAGGGGACCGTGAAGAACGCGATTGCTTCTCGAATCGGAGAAGGCCTTGCTACCTTGTTACCGGAGTTCCTATGTACGGCGGTTGCCAAGCAATTAGCGGAGCGGAATCCGCAACTGTTGCTGGAGGCGCTCGGTCCGAAACTGAACCGGACCCCCTCCCTGGATACGATGCCGTTCGACTTGTCCCCCTCCGCTCCGCTGCAATTCGAAGATCTTTCCGGCTTGTTCGCCAGCACCTCGCTCGATCACGGGGTGATCGCGATGACCGTTCGGCAGACCGCGTACCTGTTCGGGCTGGTCCGTCGATTGAAACCGCGCAAGGTCATTGAAATCGGGCGATATAAGGGAGGCTCCACCCTGACGATTGCCGCAGCCATGAACGGACAGGGCGAGTTCTGGTCGATTGATCTCGGCGAAAAGGAAGCGCGTTTGCACCAGCGAGGCACTA
>DAONAB010000213.1:0-5789 GCA_035400805.1 Nitrospira sp.
GTCGAGCGTCTACATGAATCTCTGGGATACGGTCTATACCTGGACCACGCGGGCGTTTTTCGACTACCGCCCGGTGTGGACGGAGTTTCGACCACGGCTTGTTCCGATGGAGCGGCCGGGGTTGAATTGGCTGGACGCGCACACAGCCGGGGAGCGGCTGATGGCGGTGCACGTTGCGCAGGCGGGACTGACGGTGCGCCGGCCGGTTTCCCTGCGACTATATCGCGAATACGGCCTCTATCAGTATCAGGTTGAGACCGACCGTGAAATCGACGATCGCCCTCGCCGCTACACGACCCAGGTTTTTTTTGACGCGGACAGCGGGGCGCTGAAATCGGCGTTGCTGCCCGCGGGCCAATATGCCGGCAATACCGTCAGCAACTGGCTCTATGCTCTGCACATGGCCAATGTGTTCGGGCTTCCCTATCGAATCTTTGTGTGTTTGCTGGGGGTGGTCATCGTGCTGCTCTCCTCGACCGGCGTCTATCTCTGGTGGAAGAAACGACGATCCAGGGCCACGGCCCAGGCGCGACGGGATAGTGCCAGTGTCACTGCCTCCCCCGGACGGGCGTCTGCATGATGAGTGAATGAAACGAATAATTGTGTAGCATCCGTGAGCATCCGTCGGTAGACAAGTTTCTTCGAAGGGCGTAGATGAATATCCAGGAAAGATCGTAGACCCATGAATCGATTGTCCATGAAAACCTCCGCCGCCGTCGTGACCCTCGGGGTCGCTGTGCTGTATCTGGCGTTGGCGCTCGTCGCTCCGGGTTGTTCCTTCGCCCATGCGGCCCCGTCCGGAGATCACCACCAGCATTCCGGGACGGACTCCCATTCCATTCTTTGCTCCTGGGCCTGCCAGGCCACATCCGATGTCGGGCCAGTCGCCCACGCCGACGGCGGGGCTGTCCAGGCTACGCATGTCTCTGCACTTCCTTCTGTGCCTCTGTTCCTTGCCGTTCAGGATCACTCGTCTCTCCATACCCGTGCGCCGCCGGTCTCCGCGAGGGGATAGTTCGGGCGGGGCGCGCGTCGCCTTTTTTCACAGCAGGATTGAGGGTCGGGCTGTTCAGGTTCAAGCCTGGAATGGCATCGCCTCTGCACTGTGAGCCGCCACAATCGGGCGTTCGGCCCGAGCTATTCACTCGAGATGTCTGCGTCCGGGGGTGAATTGCCCTCTCCCTCGGCTAACCGGCGGCGCAGGCGCTTCCCTGTGACCTCCGCTGCCGGTTCCCTAAGTGTTGTTGTGACAGATGTAGGGTCTACGCATGGTGGACCCGGCTGTTCGAGAGGCTCGTCCCCCTCGCACAGTCGGGGAGGGGCGGTGTCGAAGCCGCTCCTTTCCACCGCCAGGTCTGAAGGAGTGAGGGGATGGATCAACCGCTGTTGCGAGTCAAAGAAGCCGCGCAACTCCTTCAAGTGAGCAAGTGGACGATCTATCGTTGGATCGATGAAGGACGGCTGGAGGCGACGAAGATCGGCGGGGGCAGTCTCCGTATTTTTCGTCGTTCTGTGTCGGCGCTGGTCGAGAGCAATCGAACCGATTCCCGTCCCGGTGACTTCGCGCCGCAGTTGAAAATCGTGCCGCTGAGCGGGCGCCGGGCGAGCAAGCGATAACCGTGTCAAGACGGATCCTGAGGTTGTGCACCCTTCTTCAGGATCTGCCTCCCCGGGGTGAGTGGGACGGCCTCCCCCTCCACCCCGGCCCCTCGGGGGCGGATTGCGAGATGTGCATGGAGTGCCAGGCATGATGCAGAGAGGAGAAGTGTCCATGGTCAGGATGATCTGCGCGATGGCGGTGTTGGTGAGCCTGAGTTGGGTTGGTGGTTTGGCAGGAGCGGTGGCTCACGCTGCCCCTCCGAAGGACGGCGAGGTGGCGCTGCCGGCCGACTACGCCAATTGGCCGAAATTTTTGAGCGGGGTACAACGGGAAGATACGAAGCAGGTGCGGGAGTTGTATGTGAATCCAGGCGGCGCCAAGGCCTGCCCGTCGGGCGTGTTTCCTCACGGTACCCGGCTGGTGATGGAATTGTATAAGGCGAAAACTGAGGGTGAAACGGTAGTAAAAGGCGCGGATGGGAAGTTGATCAAGGGCGATCTGGCGAAAGTCTTTGTCATGGAAAAAAACGAGGGGTGGGGGCAGGACGTGCCGGACAACTTGAAGAACGGCAGCTGGGTGTTCGGGGCCTATGGCCCTGATGGCAAAGCGCTGGCCGAAGACTTCACGAAATGCCGGGCCTGCCACGCGCCCCTGGCGCAGAAAGACTTTGTGCATCGGGTGGATGAATTCTGTGCTCAAGGCCAGAAGGCGCACTAGCCTGTGGCCTCGACGAGACGGGATGTAAACATATGGGGCCTGTGTGCGGGTCTTGACCTACCTCCTCGCAGGATTCCCATCGGGAGGTGGGGAGTGGCCGCCTCCCATTATGAGACCGCGGTACATCGGTTCCCTCAGATCCTGGGGTTGTGCACCCTTCTTCAGGATCTGCCTCACCGGGGTGAACGGGATGGCCTCCCCCTTCACCCCGGCCCCTCGGGGGACCGCGAGCGTGGCGATGTCGCACTGACGCGGCATGACGGCATGCACGACATCAATCAGCGTGTGGAGGAGCTCGATTCATGGGTGATCGCATGACGCAGCGGTGGTATCGAATGGGGTTCATCAGCCTGCTCGCGCTGGTGGTATGCAGCGGCGCGACCGGGACAGGCGCCATGGAAGTGGATGGCTGGACGCAACGCTTCGAGGAGGGCGTGAAGGCCCGGGAAGCGGCACATTATGCGGAGGCCGAACCGCTCCTGGCGCAGGCCTTGCGGGACGCGGAGCAGAGTGGCGCCACGGACGCTCGCGTGGCCCTGGCCGCAAACCATCTGGGGTTGCTCTATCACGATCAGGGACGGCTCACCGAGGCCGAATCGTTCTATCTTCGCGCACTCGAGATTTGGGAGGCGCAACTGGGTCCCGAGCACGAAGACGTCGCCGCAGCGCTGAACAATCTGGCCGAAATCGCCCATGCCAAAGGCGAGTGGACTGCGGCAGAGTCGTTGTATGAGCGGGTGCTGAAGATCGAGCGCAAGACGTTGGGTCCGGCGCATCCTGATGTGGCGATCAGCCTGAACAACCTGGCCGAGCTCTACCGCAAGCAGGAGCGGGAGACGGCAGCCGAATCGACCTACCGGCTGGCGCTCACGCTGATGGAGCAGGCGCATGGGCCCGAACATTTCGACTTAGGGCCGGTCCTGAACAACCTGGCGGCCTTGTACAAACACCGCGGACTGTATGCGTGGGCCGAACCGTTTTATGAACGGGCCTTGAAGGTCCGCCGGCTGCGCTTCGGCCGCGAACACCCGGCCGTGGTGATGAGTCTCAATAACATCGCCTGCCTGTACCAAGCCGAAGGACTGTATGCCGCGGCACAACACGCTTTCGACGAAGCCTTGATGCTCGCGGAGCGGGTGTCCGGCCCGCAGAGCGCGCTGGTCGGGACGATTGTCGGGAATATGGCGTTCCTTGCCGATCAGCAGGGACTGATGGCTCAGGCGCAACTTCTCTATCAGCGTGCGCTGGTCATTCAGCAACAGCAGCTCGGGTTGCATCATCCCACGGTGGGACTGTTGGTGGAGCGGTACGCGGTGGTGCTCGAGACTATTGGACAGCCGGTGGAGGCCGGATTATTTGCGGCCCGCGCCGCATCAATTCGCGCACGGTCTCAGTCGAGGGCTGCGAAGCAGAGTGCGCCCCCGCGCCTTGAGACGACCGTCGGAGAAGTCAGCCCCTAACCTGTGTCACGATCAGAAAGGAAGGTGGTCCATGCCGGTCAGTCACGCGGTGGCATCTCCTCAACGACCCACGATCGCCGGAAGCCCTCAGGCGCAGACCGGATTGAATGTGGCCGTCGTACGGTTGTTGGCGCTGGCGTTGGATATCAGCGGAGGATGGTCGCCGGCTCCGCCCGCGACCGGGCTGCTGATTCCTCTCGGCTATGGGGCTTGGCCGCATCTGACGTCGGTGGTGACGTCGCAGACCGGGTCGACGCAACTCCGCTTTTATGTGTGCCCCAAAGCGCTGCTCACGGCGGACGATCGGTCGTTTCCCGTGGGCACCGTGTTCGTGGTGGAATCCGAACCCTGTCCGGTAGGAATCGGCGCGCAGGGATCTCGTCCTGCAGTGTTTGTCATGGAGAAATGCGCGGGGATGATGGTGGATGGGGGCGGGGTGAAACAGTCTGAATCGTGGGTCTATGCCAGTTGGGATTCCGGCGGCCACTCCGCAGCAGCGGATCCTGGACGGTGCGGGATCTGTCGTTTGCCGTGGCTCACGCCGGCCCAGGTCTGATGATCGGTGGACGGAGCTCGTCGGTTGGACTGCGCTGACCACGCAGTGAGCTCCGATGAGGGAAGCGTACGCCCATACGCTTCCCTCTCCCACCTTCTTCCTTCCGGTTCACTCCCCGTACCCCCCTCACTCAACACCGGCGCAAAAATGCTGTAGAATGCAAACCAACAGCTCACCGTGTCACTATTTCACAGGAGGAATGCGTATGACAGGATTACGTGCAGGAGTGATGGTTGCGTCGTTGTGTGCGTTTGTGGCGGTCGGGCCGGCGCAGTTGGCGTTAGCCGACAGCGGCGGGCATGTGAAAGAGACGATCAAGCACGCCAAGGAAGGCGTGGAGCATGAGAAGGAAGCGATCAAGCACTTGGAGGAAGCGGTCAAGGGGAGTAACGATCCGCATGCCAAGGAAGCGTTAGAGCATGCGAAGGAAGCCGTCAAGCATGCCGAGGAATCCCTGGCGCATGCGGAGCAGGCGTCGAGCAAAAAGGGCAAAGGAAAGAGCAAGTAATCCCACGATGACGCCACGGCGGGAAGGGAAGCGTATCCGGCTTCCCCCGTGGCGTGCCGCCAGAGTCGCGGCGGTGTCGATGGTCGGCCGCTCGCATACCGTCCCTACCGGGTTTCCCGAATCGCCACAATCCTGTATAACCATCTTGCCGATGGCAGGCCGGAAACGATACTGTAGCATCGGTAAGCATCCATGAGCGCGCGTCTGTAGACGACCGGGTGTCTCGGGGCTATAAATCCTCACCCTAGGGAGGAAGCCCCATGCGAATTGTCTTCATGGCCCTGATCCAGTTTCTGATGCTGGCCGGCGGAACAGCGGGTTGGGGAGCCGACGATTCGCTGGAGCGGCTGTTGCGAGCCCAGGCCTTCAACAGGGAGTTCGAAGGGTTTGATTCGTATTACGTCAAGATTGAAGCGGATCAGCCGCAGCCCGACGGATCGCATGAAGTGTTGGCCGTGGCCAGCGGCAAATTTTCAGACAATACGAAGCGCATGAAAGTGTTATTTCTCATCGTGGATGGTCTCATTGTCGGCGGTCAGGTACTGGAAGGCACTGGTCTTCCTCCGTGCCTGGCGCCGGAGCATCGTTCGTCTTCATCCCTTTAACCTGACAGGAGGTTGTGTATGTTGAGCAGGAGTGCAGTCTTGTTTTTGGGTGCCTTGAGTCTGTTGTCGAGTGCAACCGGAGCCTGGGCGTTGCAGGCCGGCGGCGTCGAGGTGGGTGACCTCGAGACCGGTTCGGTGGTGGGCCAGGCGTTCAAGTCGCTGGAAGTGGATGCGCAGTTGTTCGCCGTCGAAGTGGGCACGCTGAAGGCGTGGTATCCACCGACCACCGTGATCGATTTCAAAGTCCGCCCCGGCCGCCCGGTCTTGTTGAAGGTGACGAATAACACGTCCACGGACCGTGGCTTCCAGATGACGGATCCGGTGAACGCCGCGTCCCCGTTCG
>DAONAB010000214.1:0-5780 GCA_035400805.1 Nitrospira sp.
GGGGAGTCGGAGGATGGTGCCACGATTCTCGACATCGTCCGTGCAGGCGCAGGAGACTATCTTCAGAAGCCGGTGCTCGCGAAAGAGCTGGGCCTGGCGCTGGATCGAGCACTTCGGCAGATTCCGTCGACCATCGAGCGCGTGTCGGGCATCGAGCAGGTGGACTACCGTCTGGTGTTAGGCACCAACCCAGATCATGTCGAGGCTTGTGTGAGCTGGTTGATTCAACAAACCGCCCTGGCGCTTACCGAAACGCAGCGTCTCCACCTCCGCACCACCTTGATTGAACTCATCGTCAACGCCGTGGAACACGGCAGTCTTGAAATTTTGTATCAAGAAAAACACGAGGCCTTGAGCACCGACCAGTTTGAAACGCTGATTGCGGAACGCCGTCGCCACCCGCGGTTTGCCAAGAGACGTGTCGTGGTCGAGGCGTCGTACGACAAAGATCGCCGCCGCCTCCGCTATACGATTACGGACGAGGGGAAGGGCTTCGCCTGGACCCGCTTTGTCACCACCGCGGAGCAACCCTGCGACAGTCGTCAAGCCAATGGCCGTGGAGTCTTCCTCGCCAAAGCGTTTTTTCCTGACCTGACCTACAATGAGCGAGGAACCAAGGTACGATTTTCGGTGCCACTGCCCTGAGTCGCTTCCCGGACTGCCTACAGCTTGACGTGCCTCCTCCTCGCAGTTTATCTTCCCCTCGCTGGTTCCCTGGACTTCTGACCGTCCACTTACGAGGCCACCATGACTCATCTCACAGGACCGGTTGTTCTTCTCACACTCTGCGCCTTGTCGGCTGGTTGTAGCAGCGCGGAGTGGGTTCACCCCAATCGGCCGAAGGATCAGTTCACCCTGGACTATAATAAGTGTCAGGCCGACACCATGCGTGACCCGAAACTGCAGCAGGGCATTCAGCTCCTCATCATCCAGGCAACGGAACGCTGCGTGCAAAAGCAGGGGTGGCGCCTGGTGGAAAAAGAGTAGCCACGCTCGAATTCCGATCTGCACCAGTGCCAACCCGACCGTAGATCCAGCGCCCGCCATTCACTGCGGGACAGGCTTTTCCACGTTGTCCCCGTACTCATCGTCGTGTCGTTTTTGTTGACGGATGGACCCAGGTTCGTTATGTAATGAACTGGTCAACCATCCATCATCCGCCGCCGTACAGGAAACCATGCCATGACACGCATCGATCTTATTGCCGGAGCACGCCCGAATTTCATGAAAATTGCGCCGATCATCGACGCGTTGAATGCCGCACAGTCGCAAGGAGGCCACCTGCGTTTTCGCCTCATCCATACCGGGCAACACTACGACCGCGCCATGTCGGGGAGCTTTTTTGAGGAACTGGGCATTCCCGATCCCGACATTAATCTGGAAGTGGGGTCGGGGACACAAGCCGAACAAACGGCCGCCATCATGGTGAACTACGAGAAAGTCCTGGCGAAAGACAAAAGCCAGCTCTGCCTGGTGGTCGGAGACGTGACGTCGACCATGGCCTGCTCAATCGTGGCCCGCAAGATGGGGATTCCCGTGGCCCATGTGGAAGGTGGCATCCGCTCGAACGATTGGACGATGCCGGAAGAGATCAATCGCGTCGTGACTGATTCCATCACCAACTGGTTCTTCACCACCAGCGAAACGGCCAACGACAATTTGCGCCGGGCAGGCGTGGCGGCGGAGCGAATCTTTTTTGTCGGCAATACCATGATCGATACGCTGCTCAAACACGCAACACGGTTGCGGCCTCCGGCCTGCTGGAATGCGCTCGGCCTGAAATCCAACCACTACTTTGTCGTGACATTGCACCGTCCGGCAAACGTGGACGGCGAACAGCAATTACTCGGGTTGTTGCGGGCGATTGCGGAGGGGACTCAGGGCTTGCCAGTGGTATTCCCGGTTCATCCGCGAACCGCCAAAAACCTCCGTGACGGGGGACAAACGCTGCCATCGCTGCACTATGTGGATCCATTAGGCTATCTGGAATTCAACTACTTGGTGAAGCATGCACGCGGGGTCATTACCGATTCAGGCGGCATCACGGAGGAAACGACCGTGCTCGGCGTTCCCTGCTTGACCTTGCGGGATAACACCGAACGGCCGGAAACGGTGACGATCGGCACCAATGAACTGATCGGCACCGATCCTGCGAAACTGGCTCCCGCGTTACAACGATTGATGGCAGGGCAGTGGAAGAAAGGCGCCATCCCTCCGCTGTGGGACGGGAAGACGGCCGAGCGGATCGTGGAACAGCTGGAAAAGCTGCTAGCCTGACGGAGAGTCCATCCGGCGATCGTCTAGAATCTGTCGGCGATCAGGACGGCCGCAGGGAGAGAAGAGAGCCGGGATTCCACCTACGAAGGTCCTCAATAATGAAAACGCAGCTGAGCGATCATCAACGCATCATTTTCGAGGCGGTATACCATGCGATGTTCGTCAGTAATTCGGCGAGACCAGAATCCTGAAAGCGCATGCTTCAACGGTTCTGGCTTGCCCATGCCCGCAAATGGCTCGCGCTGCGTCTCTCGTATCAGCTTATTGATTCGCTCGACCATGCGCTTGTCTTGCTTTTGCCAGTACAAGTAATCTTCCCATGCCTCGTCGGCGAACATCAGCCTCACTTAGCCAACTTCCGTTGAACACCTTTGCCGGCCTTCAGCTGTGCTGCGGCTGCGAGAAGACGTGTGGCGTTGGCAGGGGTGCGCAAGAGATACGCCGTCTCTTCGAGCGCCTTGTAGTCTTCAAGTGAAAGCATGACGACGGACTGTTCTCCATTCCGAGTAATAATCAACGCCTCATGGTCCTCGCATACGCGGTCCATGGCGCTCGCGAGGTTCGCGCGAACGGTCGTATAGGTAATTGCATCCATGGCTGGCCTCCTTACATGTACGGATTACTGTACATCACGATTATTCGAAAGTCTAGCTCCGAACAAACGGCACCCCGACATCGTGAAGCTGACTGTGTGCCGGGTTCTGCGTGCAACGAACGCGGCACTCATCGGCCCAGTGTCACCGGAGGGTAACAATATGGGACGCGAGCAACTACTGCCGAGGAAGACCGCAGCGCGAAACAAAGCGGAGGCGTATTGACCGGAATAGGGTGAGGATTTTTTCAGGCCGAATACGACGCAGATGCCGGCAGATCGTCTTCGGCAACAGAATGGCATGTCTCAGACAGACGCCTACAGGAATCGCACACGAGTCATGAATTCATGCGGTATCGGACCGGCATATTCGACTCGTAGCGTTGTGATGGGATGTTTCGATCCATACCGCGCCGAAGCCCATCCACCGACCGGTTGCACCGTCCCCTCACACAGCGTACTCGTGCCGCCTTCGACGGTAAGCAACAGCGGAGGATCACACCCTTCCAACCGATAGCCCCCCTCCACGGGGATCGGCCGGCAGCCTAAGTGCCAGTTCAGTTCAACATGATGCGTGCCGGTGCCCGTCAGCCAGTCCCAGATCATCCAGGAGCCGGGTGGCTCATACGAGACTCCCCGCAAATGAGTCACCCCTAACCGTTCCTTGTATCCATAGTGTCTGGCGATGACGGTTATTTTTCCCTCCGGCGTCTCGTCTTTGTACACGAGATGCGTATCGAAGGGCAGGGACCACGCCATCGGTCCGTCTTGTATGGCCTGGTCCAGGCCATCGACCGTCACCGTATTGTGAGCGCGGGTCCCACGAAAATATTTCCGCCACTCTTCCTGGCCAGTGAAGGTATAGGTGCCGGGGTCGATCAACACATTTCGTGAGCCGACTTGGAGGAACAAAGACAACGCATCCGCATGCCCATGCGTATAGCGAGGAGCCATGCCCAACGGGCCGTGATCAAAAATGGCTTTTTCATGTTTCCGGCCACGAATAATCGAATAGCCGGATAGATGAAAGGTCGTCAGACCGGGAGCTTGCACCTTGGTGCTCCCGGAAAAATGCATGGAAGAAGACAGCGCGCACTCATGTTCGCCTTCGCCGATCGGAGGAAGGCTGCCATCAGCGGAACTGCGAAACTCACTGAGAAACTCGCGGCTACGGGCGAATACCTGGCGGATCTTGTCCGGAACCGACGCCTCCTGACGATCGAGCAACGCCAACACCATCCCGTAGAGATCCGTGGAGAACTGCAGGTAGCCGAGGCCCTGTTCCTGACCGCCGCCGTCGTGACTGATGTGCCGCGGAGTTTCTTCTTCCAATAAATAGTGTCCAAACGCGAGCCATCGCTCAGCCATGTCCATTTCAGGGAACAGACTACCGGCATAGATCAATGCCACCGCCGCGGCGAGCGTGTCGTGCGGCGTGGTCAAGCGGAGCGACAGCCGTTTCCGGATCAATTCAGCATGACCGGAAATAAGGGTCAACAGCGCCGGCCACACCGCGCTCGTGCCGGGCAGGCAGGGGCGGAGGAGATCGACAGCATGGCAGACAGCCAGGAGGCGGAGTGCACATTCCGCCGGAGCGATATAGTGGATGCCTTTCAAAAACGGATTGGCCTCGACCCACGACACAACTTGAGCTTCTACCGTGGCTGCGGCGCGTCGCCGCACGGACGCTTCGGCATGCTCCACCCACACAGCCAGGAGCGCGAGGTGCTGAAGGCGCGCAGGCTCCCATGCAATGCGAATGTCTCCGCAGGGATTGCCGGGATGAATCGGAATATCCGCGAAAAACCTCCGCGGCCACATGGCTCCGGTATCCGGCGCTTTGTGCCAGCAGGAACCTTCGCGGTCCCAGGTCCAGGTATACCCGAAGACCGTTGCGCTACCTTTCAGCAAGACCTCAATCTGTCCGTCATCGGGGGGGAGAGACCAAGGCAGAGGAGGCAGTACGGGCGACGGACTTGTGCAGAAGGAGTAGCGCGACACGTCCTGCGCGGTAAATATTCGATGCAGTGAGCGCCGCCCCAGTCCCTGACGCAAGTGAAGGAGCGAAAACACGGCCCGTTCCCTCGCGTACCTCCACCATTCCACACGACCGGGACCGGCCAGCGCTTTCACCGATGAGGCGAGGCGGTGAGGAAGTGCATCGGGATTGAATGACAACGTGACGCGCAATGACGAACCTTACGGGGCGAGTCTGAATGAAACCGGTGAGCAAGGCTCTGTCCATTCGACCGTGAAAGTGTTCAATGTGACAGTGGCACAGTACCTTCGTCAGAGGCTCAGGTCAATGCCGAAAAACCACGTATCGACCGTCACGATGTGCGACACAACCGTATCAGCAGAAGAGACGGGTGCGTCAGAATGCGACAACCACTGTATGGATTTTCAGTCGGAGACGGACGGCACTAACACTACGTATGCGAATTGTGATAAGGATCAGCCTCTCTCGGTGCAGATCAGCCGACAGTGCGCGACGCACCGGCCATGTCCTTCTCAACAAACTAGGAGAATGCGAGAGCGTGAAAAAGGCACTCATCACGGGAATCAGCGGACAAGACGGGTCGTATCTGGCGGAATTACTGCTGGCCAAAGGCTACGAAGTTCACGGGATTGTCCGCCGCTCCAGTTCGCTCAACACGGCCCGGATCGATGGCATATATCAGGACCCCCACGTGCCGGAGGCACGGTTGCGACTTGTATACGGAGACCTGAACGACGCGAGTTCTCTCAATCGCATTCTGCGGACCATTCAACCGGATGAAATTTACAACCTGGGCGCACAGAGCCACGTGCGCGTGAGCTTCGACATTCCGGAATACACGGCTGAAGTCACCGCACTGGGGACCGTCCGCCTCTTAGAGGCAATCCGGGAATCGGGCATCAAACCCAAGTT
>DAONAB010000215.1:0-5774 GCA_035400805.1 Nitrospira sp.
TCTTTCCACCCCAATCCGCCCAATTTCCAGGGATTCCATCGAGGGGATGTGCTGGTCAGCGAGGCCGACACTCGAGCTCCTCTGAATTATCGGAAGCGTGACGCCGTATCGGCGGATGGCCTGACGCCGCTGCCCGTTGAAGATCCAGCATACGAGCCGTGGTCAGACGACTCCCGGGCGTGCTTCCCCTGCGGGGTGAGCGTGACGCCAAGGGATCGTGCAATTTCCGGGATCAGTTTACTTGCGAATTCCGCCATGAGCGTGCGTCCGGCTTGCATCAATGCGGCTTTGGCTTGCTCCGTATCGGCCCCCAACTCGCGGCTCATGGTTTCCCAGATGCTACCGTGGTTCCGCTGTTCAGCCCGGCGGGCCTTCTGCGAAAGATCCGAGGGATCAGGGTAGTAGTCGTAGATGCCGTCGGCGCGATGCGCCGCTGTTTTTTCTTGTGCCGCGGCATCCGGCATGACTCGAGAGGCGTGAGCTCCCGGAGGATAGTAGGGATATATGCCACGTTGTGCCCGCGAACGGGCTTCCAGGAGGCCGATCGCGTATCCGGCGCAAATGGCGCCCCCCAGCATGAGCCAGGGGTAGTCGTCCACCTTATGCACCGGGTCCAACGCCGCTTTGGTTTTGTCGACCATTTGCGTCACGCTCTGAGATCCTTCATCCAGCAACCGCGAAAATTTCATGGTAGCTCCCTCCGCCGTGTCTGTGATGCGTTGTTCCAACAACTCGAGCTTCTTGGCGATATCCAATCTCGTCTGGACAATGTCCTTCAGGTCTTGGTCGATAGCAGTTGTTCTTTGATCCATTTGGCATCTTCCTTTAATGAGTAAAAGGTGCGAAACGGCCAGAGCCGCAGGCTGGCTCCTATAGTGAGCACGCGAATAAAAATGACGGCCCCTCCTATCGCTGCGAGTAGTCCAACAATTCCATAACAGGCCCATAGGGGGAGACCGCTGTAAAAGTGCAGCAGATGGATCACGGTCATGAGTAAAAAGAGCGTGGCGACTAACGCCAGCATCATCGCAATGCCGGCGTGCATGGCTCCCTTCACGACCTTTCCCAACTCATGCTGCATTTCATGCCGGGCCAGCTGAATCTCCTGCGCCACCAGGCGCCGAAGATCTCCCACCAGAGCGGTTACTAACGCGGCGATTGAAATCGGATGAGGGTTTTCCATACAGTCGTCCTATTCCGTTTAATCGGTTCTGGCGCGGGACAGCAGGTATCCACACCCCAATCCGAGCAGGAGCGCCTGAAGGGGGTATCGTCGAATCAGAATTTCAAGATCCTCGACGACCCCTCCAATGCCCTGTTCTTGTAAGTAGGCGGAGGTCTCTTTAACTTTTCGCGCGACGGTGTCCGCGGCTTCACCGGCTCCGCCGTCCTTTGGCAGATGTTCACGCACCCGGTTCGCGGCCGATTCGACGGACTCAGCGGCGCGTGTGGCGAAGTGCTCGGCAGAGGAGGCGGTTTCCTGAACGGCTTCTTTTATTGACGATCCTGCCTGCTTGGCCTGGTCTTCCATCTTCTTCAGGTCCTGGTCCATGGGCGTTCCTCCTCGTTAGTCCTTGATTCATTCGTCCTTAATCGGTGCGGCATTCAGCTGCACACCTGCCTCAGACTAACGGCGTGACCATCACGTGTGAACTGGGCAGAGCCCTAGTCGATCCAGGAGATCAACACCACAGCAGGAGGTACGTTACAGTGTGGGCGATTCAGTATGAACGCCCTGAGGTTTGGACACAGGAGGGCGGTGCATGCGAAGGCTGGTGTCTGGGCGGACGCGTTTGGCGGGTAACCGAAGGGCGATGGATCGTCCGCTCTGACCTGAGCGGCGAAGCGCTTCGATGATCTGGACATCAAGGAGGCCTTCGGTTCCATTCGGTTCCGGCTGACGATCCTCCTGCACACAGCGTGAAAAATAGATGAGCTGTGGGGCAAACTGATCACCTGGTTTAAAGGTGCGCACCCTGGTCCGCCCTCCGATGGTGACGGACGCTTTCAGGGCACCCACATATTCATAGGCCGGTTCCACTCGCACTTTCCCCTTCGTCCCTATGATTTCGTACATCGCTGCGTCTGTCGCGCCAAAACTACAGGTGAAGGTCGCCAAACGATCCCTGGAGAAACGCATGATCGCTCCGGCCGATTCTTCAACGGATTGAAAGCGGCGATCGGGCCCCTGACCTGTAAGGGCGGTCACCTCCGTCGGCTCATCTCGAAAGAGGTAGCGGGCCGCGTTGATACAGTACACTCCGATATCGTACAGCGGGCCGCCGCCGAGTCGTTCCCGCAGCCGGATATCGCCGGCCCGGACCTGCTGTGTGAACACCGAATGAAAGAGCCGGGGATCCCCCAGGCGTCCCGATTGAACGAGTTGGATGGTGTCGAGATTGCACGGCTCAAAATGCAGGCGATAGGCAATCATCAGTTTGACGCGATACCGCTCCGCGGCGCGTTGCATCTGGCGGCACTCGGATGCGGTCACGGCCATAGGCTTTTCACAGAGAATATGGATGCCGGCTTTGGCGGCGCGGAGGGCATATTCACAGTGGAGACTGTTGGGCAGGGCGATATACACGGCATCGATGTCCCCGCTGTGCAGACAGGCGTCAAAGTTTTTATACGCGTAGGTGTGGGTCACCCCATAGCGTGCGGCGAGAAGACGCCGTTTGACTGGATCGTCCGATACGAGAGCCGTCAGCTTCGCGGCAGAGGCCGCATGAGAAAAGGCTGGGAGCACGGCCATTTGGGAAATATGGCCCAGTCCCACGACGGCCATACGCAATGGTGAACGGCTCACGTAGTACGACTCCTTATAGGATAGAAGGGATTGCCCGAGAGCGGGTCATTCCCTGCGTCCATCTTACAGGCATTGATCCGGGTTACCCTCCAGGCGATGTGGTCATCGCGTCAAAGAGGGGAATGAGATCACGTTCTTCTTCATGGAAATGGACACGCACGGTCTGCATCATATCTTCAAAGAACTGATCCATTGATTCATCATCGTCTGTTTCGGCCTGGCGTAACTCCTCGATCATCGCCTGCACTTCTTCATGGTCGAGGAGCACTCTCTGAATCACAGCATGGCCCTGCTCCTGCCTGCGGCTCTCCTCAGTGAACAGCCGTTCCTCCCATTCGAAATGATCGTGCAGGCGCTGAAGAATGTCGTCAACGATCGGCCGACGGGACTCCGCTTCAGTCCCGAGATAGACCTGGAATAACGCCAGGATGTGACGATGGTCATGTTTCAGGATTTTGATGATGTCGGCGGTCTCCTGCACGGTCGGTCTCTGTTCCATAGATATCCGCCTCCGCGTGACAGAGCGTGAGTCGCCGGTCTCTACCGGATATCCTGTCGCAGCAGCGCGCGAGGACTCTGTTCTTCCAGCGTGACCTGGCCTGTGGCGTTTGCCGTGCCCTCGAGCATGATGGTGGCGGTTATTCCTTGCGGGGACGAGCGGACATGATCCGGCTGCTGGCGCGTGATCAGAATGTCCATCGTGGTACCGCCTGACCGATGGGTCCCAGTCACCGTTTGCTTTAACCGGTCGACTTGAGGAGAGATGTCAACGGTCATCGCCTGCCGCAACTTGCTGTTCAATTCCCGATCGACAAGTTGCCAATAACCAATGCGGATAGAGTCGATAGCCGCTTTGGATTCATTAGCCATTTGAAGGTCGGGGACGGAAATGCTTCGTCCGCTGTCTTCCAGCCGAGGAGTGCCCCAATAGTAGATGGTCCCCTTGAGATCGCCGGACATGTCGATGGCGACCAGCGCGCGACCATTGGCGTCCGAGGCCGAAACCCGTTCGATGATCGCCGTGTCGGATGCGCTGTTGAGAAATAGGGATTGGTGAAAGAGTTTACTTTGTACTTGATGCGAGATGTGCTGATAGGACAACGGAATCCTCGCGACCAAGGTGTAAGGCTTTCCTTCAGCGGGGACGGATCCTGAGTTGACCAGGGCCACGGTCGGGGCAGCCTCTGAACAGGTGGTTTCGTAGGTCACGAAGGGCATCTCTTTGGCCGTCCCTGAAATCACGGTCTCTTGAGTGGTCCCTTTTTGGCCACCAAGAATCATTTCTCGAGGATTGCCGTACATGCAGGCCCGGGTATTGAGCGAGGCGACCGGCATCGACAACGGGCCGCCCAGATCGTCCCAGATTCGCTGCAGAGGAATTCCGAATTCCTTGGGATGCACAGCTTCTGTCAACGCCGTCTTGATCTCCGTCAGTCCGAAGAGATCGGGAAGTTGTTCGGAGACCGGGACATTGAACATATTGCAGCGCGCATCACTGTCCGGTTTGGTACTTACGGCCGTCTGAGTCGGTTCAAATCCGAAGGACAAGGCATCCCCGTTCTGAACCATCGTCAACTTTCCTGTGGCATCGACCGTGGCATACAACGGATCGAGCCGGCAGGCGCGTGCACTCCCGCGCGACTCAATATCACCCTTGTATTCGGCGTGGATCGCCACCAGCCCATCCTGAATGTGCACCTCCGGTTCGCCGTTCCTCACAAACGTCCACCGGAATTCCTGGCCCAGCGGATGTCCCACTTCGGTGATTCCTTCGGGAATGGCCTTTCGGATCGCAGTCTGAATCGGGCTCAGGTCTGTTTTGATCTGAACGGGAACCTGGGACACAGGCGACCGAGAGTCCTCTTTGGTCTGCGCGGGGAATGTGGGCACCGCACTGGTCAGCGGAGGCGGGACCGGCTTGGAGGATGATGTGGGAATGGAGTGACTACAGGCTCCCACGAACAAGGCGGACAAAAACACCGGCAGTATGTGTGCGACGTGGCGCGTCATGATAAGCCTCCTAGACCTAACCGGGTAATGATGGTGCGGCCGGGACCGCCTCCTCCAGATGATGCTGACTCGAATCCGTTACGGCGCTTGAATTTGCAGGTTGTTATTCACGGTGCGCACTCCGGCCACTCCGCGGGCCAGTTCGACGACACGCATTTTTTGTTCGGCCGATTTGACGACCCCGTTCAGGGTCACCACTCCGCGCTCCGTGTCGACATCGATACGCGAAAAATTCGAGAGCCGGTCCTGAGAGAGTTTGGCTTGGACTGCTGTCGTGATGGAAGCATCGTCGATGGTTTGTCCGGCTGTTTTGCCTGTCGTGGACTGGCAGGCCACCAGGGTCATCATGGCGAATGCAAAGAGCAAATGGGTCAGAGGTCGTATCATGGTTGCCTGTCCTTTCGGCATGGTTAGACGCCATCGAATAGTATGACTATCGGCGTACAGCGATTCTAGACTCCTAGCCGCGCCGGGAGGTCGCTTCATCCGCCGTATGTTGGGCCGTCTGCATCGTCTCATCCACAAACTCGCGGGCGGCGCGGCCGGCTTTGCGTAAAGTTTGTTTGCCGCCCTCGACGTAGTCTTGGCCTCGTTCCACGGCGGAGTCCCACGCTGCGCGTCCCTGTTCGGTTGCCTCATCGAGTTCGTCTTTGGCTCGGGAGGCATAGTCACGCAGGGTAGACCGAAGTTCATTGCCGGACTGAGGCGCGAGCAGCAGGGCTACTCCCGCACCGATCAATGCGCCTGCCATGAATGCCGACCAGTTAGAAGAATCTTCCGTATGCATGGGCAACCTCCTTCAACGCTGTCTGTTAATGGTGATGATCGATCCTACGGGTTTGTACGCGACGTCCACTGACATGTTGTGCGCGTGAGTTCAGACTAGCAGGATGTGCTGATCCTCAAACTAGGCATGGCCCTAGTTCAGGTAGCCATGAATCGTCATGAAGTGTGG
>DAONAB010000216.1:0-5773 GCA_035400805.1 Nitrospira sp.
CGACAAAACACAGGAGCGGCACTACCCCCGAGGACACGCCGATGAGCATGAAACCGTTGTGAGGGGTAATAAACTTTCCCCCAGCATCGACTGCTCCCGCGTGCGAGGCACCTATACCTAACAACGGGGCGTTCAAGAATTTCTCGATTAATATCGGCCAGATTCTCAAACGCCCCGTCTCTTCAGTTGCCCGAAGGCCGTATGATTTCAGTGCGGTATCAAAGACGCCCAGTAACATGGCTCCGTAGGCCAATCCTCCCAGAAGGAGGAGAAGCGGAAAACTCTCTTTAAAGAGGCGACGGGATGCCACGAGCAATGCAGCCGCCAACGCGATCAGTGGTGAACGGCTGAGCGTCAGAGTCACCAGATACAGACAGGCCAGTGCAACCGTCCAGAAGAATACCCGTGAGCCCGTGGCTTTGGCAGAAAATCCAGCAAGGGTTAGATACAGAACACAGAATCCATACCAGCACCCAAGGTCATTGGGATTCGCAAAGCCTACGCTATTGTCCAAACCGAATCGCTGGTATCCGCCACCACCAAAGTTGTTCATGTAAGGAAGCATGGCAAAACCCAAGGCAATCGTGACAAACGCAAACCGCTGGAGAAATTGTTCTCGGCCTACCAACCATTGGACAACGATCAGTGAAGGAATCCATATCCCAACATTGCGAACATAGAGTTGCGAAGAAGATTCGTCATGGATGAGAAGTTGAATGAGTAGATACGTTACCGCAGAAGCTAGGGCCCAACTACTCTGCTGAAAGACCGAGGAGAGATCGCTTCCCCCTTCTACAAAGCACACCCCCACGACCAGGAGCAGTAAAATGCCGACCCCCACGTTTCCCACCGTCAACCCAAGCGGGGCGCCCAATACCGCATAAAATACAACAAATAGGTATCCTAACTCTGTCAGTGACAAACCGGCAAAAATTGACGTTGGCTCCTCACGAGAATACATCTCCTGTTCGGCAAAATTGGAATGTATCATCGCGCACCCGGAAACCTGTCTTGCGTGAACCGGTTCATTTCTTGATGTGTTATGCAGGGAGGGCTTGGCGAAAAAGCTGAGACACGGCTTTTGGAGAATGCCGTCTGACGACGAATTCGCGGGCGCGACTCCCGAGAGTCTCCCGGAGATCGGCATTGCCGACCAGATGCTGAATGTCGTCAGCCGCCTGGGCGATTGTGCCGGACTGCAGGCCGATGCCCTCATTCTTCAATAGTCTGTCGGGATCCACCGTCAGACTGACTACAGGCGTTCCGGTTGTCCAGGCTTCGAGAAAGGTACTCGGGAACCCTTCGGAGTCGGACGTGTTAAGAAGAACTGCGGCCTTCGCAATGACACCAAGAGACCGTTCCGGCGGCACCAGCCCCAGATATTCAACGTTCGGTAGAGCCTGCAGTGCCGCAAGCATCTGCTCGCTATACCCGCTTTGAGATCGATGCCGACTGACTCCGCCGCACACAACAAAACGGACATCAGGCAATTGCCTGGCGACCTCGACCAATCTATCCGGCCGCTTATGTTCTCTTAACATCGCCACCCATGCCACGTAGGGAGCACGCTCGGAATGAGCCAACGAACCGGCTGCCGGCGTCACAACCCCCGGCAAAATCGACGCCTTGGCCCGCCAGGCAGGCGATAGTTCCTCGAGTTGCTGACCATGTTGCACAAAGATCTTATCCGATCGAATCAATCCCCACGCATACATCGGCCACAACCGGGGATGGAGCGAGAGTGCCTGGCGCAATCGGAAGTCCATATCGTGCATCGCAGAGAATATCGTTCGCACGCCCGCCGATTTTGCGATCTCCACTGCGGGGCCCCACCAGTGATCGGCACATTGCCAGAGCCACCAGTCCGGACGTTCCGCTTGCAACGCCTGGTGCCAGACTCTCAACACATGCCCACCAGTCAGGCCGAGAAACTGCACCCCATCCACTGTAATTTTTTCACCCGGTGGCACACCCTTCTTCACGCCCACCTTGACGGACCAGCCATCGGCGGCTAGGGCTCGGAGCAGGAGCCAGGCATATCGCTCGGCCCCTCCGGTCGCTCCCGGCGCATTCAGCGCATAGTCGTAGATGACGTCATTAAAAAAGATGATTTTCATGAGACTCGCAATGACTGGCGCATCATCCAGGCCAAGGTGACGAACGGATTCCACAATTCTCGATCGATGCCGCCCTCCGCACAATTGATCGCGTGAAGACGTTGCAAGTAGTCATAGTTGAAGAGAGCGACATTTTCTCGCCCCCACTGCAAGACCGTCTCCATGGCGGGTCGCCATTGCCTGGCAAGCAGACGGCTCACCGGCGCATTAAACCCGTGCTTGGGTCGATCCCAGACCTGCCGTGGCAATAGACGTTTGGCGATCGGCTTCAACAGTGCCTTTAACGTTCCATCGATAATCTTCTTATCTGCGGGCAGTGGGAGAAACCGATCCAGCAAGAGTTCGTCCAGGTAAGGAACGCGTACTTCAAGTGACGCCAGCATGCTGGCCCGGTCCGTTTTGACGAGACAATTTTCGCTCAGATACGTTTCCAGATCCGTTCGCATCAGGCTGTCCATGGTTGGGCTGTCCCCATACCGATCAGCCACGCGATCCCATGGTTCAAAGTACGATGCGATGTCCGCCTCGTTGTGGTACCGGACCGACATCACCTGACGAAGATCTTTCCTGAACACGGGGAAATCTCCATACCGCACACGAGACCAACGAAGCTGATCGCGGGAGGACAATGTGCGTTGGTAGATATTCGCCATCCCTCTCGGGCGCCATGTGGTCGCGCGTAATCCCGCATCCAGCATGAAATGTCCCGGAAGAGGCTGGGGTTGCTGCTGACAAAGATATTTCGCATACCCGCCGAAGACTTCATCTCCTCCGTCTCCCGACAGGGCGACTTTTACATGCCCGGCGGTGAGCTTCGCCAGCACGCAGGTCGGAATCACTGCGGGATCGGCAAACGGCTCATCGAGCCGACCCAAGAGATCAAGCAAGTCCTCTGCTGAGAGACTGTCTCCACGAAGCACGGTGTGATCAGTACCGAATTCTCTGGCAACCAGTTCCGCAACCGGAGATTCATCGAACTCTTCGTCATCGAAGGCGACGGAGAATGACTTGACTGCCCGGGAGCTTTCTCGCGCCATGAGTGCGACAATCAGAGAAGAATCAATCCCTCCGGACAAGAAGGCACCAACGGGAACGTCACTGACCAATTGCCGCTTCACCGCCCGGTGAAGGAGCTCTTCGACTTCCGCTTCACACGGTGCCGCCGCTGCCTGGTCTGCATGCGGCGGTCGCCAATAGTGCTCTATGTTCGGCGATGCATCCCCCAGTTGCCATTGCAGCCAACAACCCGGTGGCAGTTTATACACATCTCTAAGAATGGTTCGGGGGGCTGGAATATAGTCGAACGTTAATACATCCCGCACGGCCACAGGATCGATCGATCGGAACATGTCGAGCGCGGAAAACGGTTCAACCGTTGAGGCGACAACAAGAGCGCCTTTATGCATACCCCAGGTCAACGGCTTGATCCCTAGCCGGTCACGTGCTCCAAACACTCGAGATTCGAGCCGGTCCCATATCACGAAGGCAAACATCCCGTTCAGCCGCTCGACGACATCCTCTCCCCATCGGCGGAACCCCTCCAGCAACACTTCGGTATCAGACTGTGTGCTGAACGCGACTCCGTCTCCGCGAAGTTCCTCTCGCAGTTCGGCGAAGTTATAGATCTCTCCGTTAAAGATGATGGTATGCCGCCCATCTTTGCTCACCATCGGCTGTCGACCCATGGCAAGATCGATGATTGAAAGACGGCGATGAAACATCATCGCGTGACGGTCCCGCCACTCGCCCTTCTCATCGGGTCCGCGATGAGTGAGGGCCTTGGCCGCCAGACAGGCCTTGTCCCACTCCACGACGGCGCTCGTCTGAAACACGCCGAAGATGCCGCACATACTTACCTCGTCCGATCGCTGTTGAAGCGGGAAATCATGCCTGCCATGCTCCCATGTTGCGGCGGAATCTATCGCGAGAGAACCGGAACCTGCTGACGTGAATTGAGGAGCGCGGCCCCAACCTGGACCCATCGGACGTTGGAATCCGCCATGGCGCGCCGGATAAGCGTGTGGAGGTGTTCTCCAACGGTCGGCGCATGAGGGTCGCCGGTCGCCTCATCGAATTCCCAATAGTGCGTCGCGGCGCAGAACACGCCGCCGGTCGCGCAGGCTTCATCGAAGCGTTTCAAATTTTCCTCAAGCCTGGCCAGCGGAGTAATGGGATTTCCGGCAAGCTCCCTATGATCGTCCAGCTCCAGCACACAGGGAACCCCGCTCAATCCCTTCGCACGCCGATTTCTGAGATACCACCAGGTCTTCACGCTGGCTGGAGACGCCCATGACCAGCCACGACGAATGCCTGCCACTCCTCCCAGATGCAGACCTGCCCGGGCAATCGCTTCCAACCCACGCTTGCCGATCGCGTTATGGGGAGGCACGAATACCCGCACGGTCGTGCGGAGGAGTTCCTCCAGGTAGTCCTTCCCTTCCTGCACTTTTCGGGTCAACTCGGCGCCATCCATGAATTCCCATCGCACGTCCGGCAGATCATGGTTGTAGCCATGCAACATGGCCTCGTACCGCCCTTTTGCAATGCCATGCCGCAAATACTCCACCAGGGCTTCATTCTGTTCGAGTGGATGGATGGTCCATTTTTCACGGGATGTGCTCGGCACCCCTTTGCTTTTCCCCGCCTGACAGAAGGGAATAATGGCGAGTGAGACCGGCCCCCATTGGGTAATCTTCCCGTAGGCCTTTTCCAGTTCTTCGGGTGACGTGAAAAAGCTGGTGTCGTCGTCACGAATACAAAAATACACGGGTCTCCCCCCTATTCATTCTGCGACGCACAGGCCGCGTGCGGACTGACTCCCTCGAGCCATCGAGGATCGCCGAGTGTCTCCCGAAGGCTCGGTGGGACAGTCTGCAATCCAGGAATGAACGGGTGCTCTGCGGGTACCGCTTCCAATGCCCGAACCAGAATCGCCGTCTGCCGATCAGACGCATAGGCTTCACAAGCCTTACGATCCGGCACCAATGACGCGACCGTTCCGTTGTTCCAATGCTCAAGCAACACCTCGAGCACCCTGCAGATCTCTGGAATCGATTCCACATCGGCAATCATGCGGCTCTCGACCTGCTGAAGCACCTTTTTCGTTTCGTCCTCAGGAAGGACGCCGATGATGGGTTTTCCCGTCTTGAGATACCCAAAGAGCTTGGCGCCGGCAAACAGTTCGTAGCCTGGCTTTGTGGCCGGACGGCCAAAGATGAGCAAGGCATCAGCTTCCCGCTGAAGCGCGGCGAGTTCATCTGAGCGTTTGGCCCCGGCGATGTGAACCATCTCGGACACGCCCTGTGTCGCCGCTTCCTTCGCCACGATGTCCATGCCCTCCCCGACAAAGAGCACGCGCAATTGTTGCGCACGCGAAGGCTCCGCGTTCTTCAACACCGCCAGTGCAGCGAGAAACGTGTCATAGCGATAGTCGGACACCACACCGCCATACAGCAGGGTGCAACGCTCCCCTGTTGACGCTGCACCGGATTCAAGAGGCGGTTCGTATCCATTGGGGATGATATAGATTTTCGACGCCTCCAGGGCTCCGCGATAGGCCTGCCAATAACACTCGGCTTCCCGTTCATAACGGAAGATCACCGCCTGAGCCTTCTGAAGCAGGTCGAACATCCGGCTTCTGTCTCGCTGGATCGCCC
>DAONAB010000217.1:0-5765 GCA_035400805.1 Nitrospira sp.
GGAACACCTGGGACGCCTCGCATCCCTCGACAACGCCGCCCACTTGCTGGCCCAATTGGCCGATACGCATCAAGCCGCCTGCACCACCATCCTCGTTGAACTTCGAAACCGCTCCGCAAGCAGCCGCTAATTTTCAGGACCACTTTCGCTCCCTACATACGGACGCTGCACAGCCTTCGCCGCCTGCGTTCTGCCTTATTGATCATCAAGTTACATCTGCCCTCGACCGATAACGGACGGATAAGTCCTACTCCATGGAGTCGCCTATGCATTGCCTTGTCGGAACCTGCAACGTGAGTGTATCCGCAGTCGCCGGCTGCTTCTTGACCGCCACGATCCTGGCGACGCTCTCTCTCCCCTCGCATGCGGCTTCGCCCGATATGGATGTTCCCTCAGTCCAAACGGATTCGCCACTGGATCTTCCGGACATGTCCCTGTCAGGCACACCGGACACTCAAGAGACACTTGGGAAGGAGAGTACACTCTTCGAAGAGATTCCCTCAGTCTACGGAGCGGCCAAATATGACCAGAAGGTGAATGAGGCCCCGGCGGCCGTCATCATCATCACGGCCGACCAAATCAAAAAATACGGCTACAGAAATTTTGCGCAGATTCTCGACAGCGTGCCGGGTCTGTTTACCAGCAACGACCGGAACTACGGCTACCTGGGGATTCGCGGCTTCAACCGTCCCGGCGATTACACCTCACGTGTCCTGCTGCTGATCGACAATCACCGGCTCAACGATGCCGTCTACGATCAAGGCGGCACCGGCACCGAAATGCCGATCGACGTGGATTTGATCGACCGCGTGGAGATCATCAAAGGCCCCGGGTCCTCGCTGTATGGCACCAATGCGTTTTTTGGGGTGGTCAATGTGATCACCAAGCGGGGACGCGACCTCAAGGGCGCCGAGGTCTCCGGGGAGGCCAGCAGTTTCAATACGTATCGAAGCCGCCTCAGTTACGGCAATAAGTTTTCAAATGGTCTGGAGATGCTCCTGTCGGGCTCCTTTTCGGATAGCGAAGGGCATCGCGACCTCTCGTACCCGGCCTTTACCTCCAGCAATAATGGCATCGCCAAAGATGCGGATCGAGACAACCTGTACTACTACACCGGAAAACTCTCGTACGGAGACTTCACCCTTTTGGGCGGCCACCAGTGGCGCAAGAAGAACGTGCCGACGGCCTCCTTCGCCACGGTGTTCAACGACAATCGACAGAACACGCTCGACGAACGAACCTATCTCGATCTCGTCTATCAGCACGAATTCGTCAACCAGCTCAACGTGAAGGCGCGTGTCTACTACGACCGTTACTACTATCGTGCGCACCTTCCGTACGACTATGCCGGGACCGGCACCCCGCCCTTTACCATCAATAAAGACTCGACAGAGGCGGACTGGTGGGGAGCGGAACTGACCATCACCAAACGGCTGTTCGACCATCACAAAGTCACGATTGGCTCAGAATATCGAGACCAATTTCGCCTTAATCAAGCCAATGCGGATATTGCGCCTCCCAGCACCTACCTCGACGACAAACGCCGATCAAGCTTTATCGCCGCGTATCTGCAGGATGAATGGGCTATCACCGACCATCTGGTCTTAACCGCCGGTCTCCGCCACGATCAGTACAGTACATTCGGTGGCACGACCAACCCGCGCGCCGGACTCATTTCGACCTGGGACAAAACCACGGTGAAATTGTTGTATGGCCAGGCGTTTCGGGCGCCGAATCCGTACGAGCAATTCTATGTGACCGGGTCCACATTCAAGGCGAATGCCGATATTAAACCCGAGCGTATCAAAACCTATGAACTGGTGGTGGAGCAGTACCTGGGAGATCACCTCCGCGCCCTCGGCAGCCTGTATCAGTACAACATCTCCGGGCTGATCAGTCAGACCACAGATCCGGCGGACGGAAAGTTGTTTTATAGCAACGTCGACAACATCACCGCTCGCGGCGTGGAGTTGGCGATGGAAGGCAAATGGTCTTCAGGCCTCGAAGGGCGCCTGAGTTACGCGCTTCAGCGCACCGAAAACGATGACCTCAAACAACAGCTGACGAACTCCCCTCAGCACTTGGCGAAGGCCAATGTGATCGTCCCGGTGATCGCGGACAAACTCTTTGCCGGCCTCGAAGGACGGTACACCAGTTCGCGCCTCACGCTCGCCGGAAACAGCGCCAGCCCCTTTTACATTCTGAACATGTCGCTCTTCAGTCAGCGGATCGTCAAAGGGTGGGAGCTGTCCGGGCACATCAACAACCTCATGAACCAGAAATACGGCTATCCCGGCTCGGGAGAACACGTCCAGGATGTCATTGACCAGGATGGCCGGACATTCTGGGTCAAGCTGAAGTACCGTTTCTAAGGGACTCGCACCACTGATGCGTCGACTCACACACCTCATTCCGGCACTGGGTATTGCGCTCATCCTGAGCGTCCTGAGCCTCGTTGCGAGCCCAGACTCGGCAGGCGCGGAATCCGGCCGTATCGTGGTGCTGAACGGCCAAGATTTAAAACCCTATCAGGACGTGCTCGCAGGGTTGCAGCAATCGCTGGCGAAACAAGGCATTACCTCAACCATCGAGGTGTATCCGCTTCAAGGCAACGCCGCCAAAACGCAGGAGGTGTTGAGTGAGGTCAAGAAAACGGGTGCGCGTTTGGTCGTGACACTGGGCAGTGCCGCCACGCAGGCCGCCGTGCGTGAGGTAGGACATCTTCCGCTCATGGCCGCGATGATCGTCTCCGCGGACGACATCAAACCTGCCTCAAACGCCACCGCTGTCCTGCTGGAGTTTCCCTTAGATACCCAACTGCAATGGCTTCGCCGGATCGTCCCGGGAGCGAATACCATCGGCGTACTCTTCAATCCCAAGGAAAACCAAACCAAAGTCAACAATGCCCTGCGCATTGCCAAAGACACCGGCCTCAGCCTGGTGATCCAAACGGTAGACACCCCTCGCGCCCTTCCCGATGCCCTGGAAAACGTTTCACGTCACGTCGATGCACTGTGGGGAATCTCCGACTCGATTGTCATGACGCCTCAAACCGCCGAACCAATTCTGCTCAGTACGCTTCGCAACAAGATCCCGCTCGCGGGGTTATCGACGTCATGGGTGAAGGCCGGTGCGCTGTACGCTCTTGATCGTGACTATCACGACATCGGAAGCCAATGCGGGGAGATCGCCGGAAAAATCCTTGGCGGGACCAGTCCTTCATCCGTGCCCCCTGCTCCCCCGCGCAAGGTGACGTACTCAATCAATCTCAAAACAGCAGGCGCCATGAACCTGGAACTGCCCCAGGAGATCGTTCGCGGCGCCGCGAATATTGTTCAATAGTTGCGGCGAGGGTGACGATGATGAAGAACGGCATCGGGTTACGCAATAAGCTCAACCTCCTGAGCATCGGGCTCGTCGTCCTCACGGCAATCGGCATCGCGACATTTGTCGTACACCGGGAAATCACCACTCGTTATCAGGATCTGGTCAACACCGGCCTCACCACCGCGGCCATGATCGCGCAAAACAGCGAGTATGCCGTCTACACGGAAAACCAGGATGCCGTGCGGCGAGTCGTGGGTGGACTGCAGGCCTTGCCGGATATCGCATATGCCGCCGTACTCGGCAAAGAGCAACAGGCGCTGTTCGAAGAAACCTGGGGGGTCAAGATCGCCATCCCGACGGCGCTCAGAACACGCCTCCCTGCCGCCGGAGAGGTGCTGTTCGAGGAAGTGGCCATCGAGCCGGGACATCCGTCGTATATCGATATCCTGGTCCCGGTCGTGAGTCGACCGGCAGCGGTCGCCGACCCGCTGTTTCTCGAGGCCAACGCGGCATCGGCCTCGAGCGCCGTCATCGGCTACATTCAGCTTGGCCTCAGCCAGGAACGCTTGCGAAAAAACCTTCAGCAGTTTGTTCTGATTACGGGACTCGTCATCGGGGTCGTCCTGGTGGTGGGACTCTGCATGTCCCTGATTCTGACGCGAAGCATTACCAAACCCATTCTGGCCCTGGTGGAAGCGGCAGGGCACATTGCGGAAGGACGGCTGGATGTAGATGTCGCCGCAGGCACCCATGATGAGGTCGACCGGCTGGCAGATGCCTTCAACCAAATGACCAGCCGATTGCGCATCTCTCAGGCCCAGGTGCAGGAATACCACCAGAGCCTGGAAGACAAAGTGGCGCAACGAACGAAGCAACTGGAACTCGCGTCCCAAGAGGCCCAACGGCTCGCCGAGGACGCGCAGGCAGCCAGCCGGGCCAAGTCGCAGTTTCTAGCGAACATGAGCCACGAGATCCGGACGCCGATGAACGGCGTCCTGGGCATGACCGAACTCCTGCTCTCGTCTACCCTCGACACCCGGCAGCGCCATCTGACCAGGACCATCCAACAATCCGGTGAAGCCCTGCTGGCCATTATCAACGACATCCTCGACTTCTCCAAAATCGAAGCGGGCAAACTCCAGTTGGAGCAATTGGATTTTGATGTGCAGGACACGGTGGAAAACGCCGTGGAGCTCTTTGCGGGTCCCGCCCAACGGAAACAGATTGAGCTGACCTGTCAGCTGCTCGGCCCCTTTGCGCACGCCCTCCGCGGCGACCCCATTCGCCTGCGCCAGGCGCTGCTCAATCTGATCAGTAACGCCTTGAAGTTTACGGCGAAAGGGGAGATCAACGTCCGCGTCTACGCGGTGGCTGAGACAGCCACGACCATCACCCTTCGATTCGAGGTCAAAGATTCCGGCGTCGGCATTCCGGCCGAAGCTCATCAGCGCATTTTCGAAGCCTTCTCCCAGGCTGACGGCACCACCACCAGGCGTTTCGGCGGCACAGGGCTCGGCCTCACGATCGTGAAAGAGCTCGTCGCCCTCATGCAAGGGCAGATCGGTGTCGAGAGCCAGGTGGGACAGGGTTCAACGTTCTGGTTTACGGCGGTCTTCGAGCGACAACCCGCAGTGGCTCCGGGCCAGGAACAGGCTCCTGAACAAGCCTTATCCAAGAAACGAATTCTGGTCGTCGACGACACGCCCGCGAACCGCGAAATCCTGTACGAACATCTCTCCACTTGGGGGGCGCTGCCGACCTTGGCCGCGTCGGCACACGAAGCCCTGGTTTTGCTCGGTACTGGCTCCGACTCGCCGCAACCGTTCGATCTGGCCATTTTGGATCTGCATATGCCAGACATGGATGGGCTACAGTTGGCCACAGCCATTCGCGCGGATCCACGCCTGGCCGGGTTGCCCCTCTTGATGCTCACCTCGGTGGGGTATGACGCCACGACGCCTGGCACTCCGAATCTGGACGCATGGGTGACCAAACCCGTCCGGCATACCCTCCTTCGCCAGGCGCTCCTCGGCCTGCTCCAAACCAGGCATCGTACGCCCGTTCAACCGCCGACTCCGCTTCCCGCAGCGTCCGGCCCGATTCCGTTTCAAGCCGCGCGCCTCCTCCTGGTCGAGGATACCCCCGTCAATCGGGAGGTCGCCCTCGGCATGTTGGACATGCTCGGACACGTGGCTCAGGCCGTCGAAAACGGACGCCTCGCTGTTGAGGCCGTCGCGCGGGAACGGTTCGACCTCGTTTTGATGGATTGTCAGATGCCGGAGATGGACGGCTTTACCGCCACCGCCGCGATACGGCAACAAGAACGGGAATCAGCAGACCACCGCCACGTGCCCATCATTGCCCTCACCGCCAATGCGATGGAAGGTGATCGCGCGCGGTGCCTGGCCGCCGGGATGGATGATTACCTGGCAAAACCT
>DAONAB010000218.1:0-1905 GCA_035400805.1 Nitrospira sp.
CCGCAGCAGCGCATCAGCGAAGAGTGGTATCGCGGCACCGCCGATGCGGTCTTCCAGAATCTCTTTCTGCTGGATACCGACCAACCGGAATATCTCCTCGTGCTGGCCGGCGATCACATCTACAAAATGAACTACGCCGACATGTACAACCTCCTGATCGAGAAACAGGCGGATGCCATTGTCGGCGCGATCGAAACCCCGATTGCGGATGCCAACCGCTTCGGTGTGATCGCGGTGGATGAAGACCGGCGCATTTTGAGCTTCGACGAAAAGCCGGAAAATCCGATGCACATTCCCGGTGATCCGACCCAGGCCTTCGTCTCCATGGGCATTTACTTGTTCCGCACAGATGTGGTTCGCGAGCAACTGATCCGCGATGCCAAAGAAGGCACCAAACACGACTTCGGCAAAAACATCATTCCGCGCATGATCAAGGAATGCCGGGTCTACGCGTTCAAGTTCCAGGACGAGAACAAAAAGGCCGTCAACTATTGGCGCGACATCGGTACGCTGGACGCCTATTGGGAAGCCAATATGGATCTGGTGTCTGTGGACCCCCAGTTCAATTTGTACGATGAGCATTGGCCGATCCGCACGTACCAGGGACAATTTCCCCCCGCCAAGTTCGTCTTCGCGCAGGACTTTCAGGGCGGCAGGATGGGCGTCGCCCTGGATTCGATTGTCTGCGGCGGGTGCATCATTTCCGGCGGCCGCGTGCAGAACTCGGTGCTGTCACCGCACGTGCGTGTCCATGATCATGCCGACGTGCGCGAATCGGTCGTGATGGAAAACGTGGTCATCGGCGAACATGCCCGTATCCGGCGCGCCATCATCGACAAGGACGTCGTGATTCCGCCTAAAACCGTGATCGGGTTCGACCCGGTCGCGGATCGTCAACGATTCAAAGTCACCGATTCCGGATTGGTAGTCATCTCAAAGGGAATGAAATTGCATGCCGCCGTCGATCCATCCGGTTGATCTCGTCGCGACCCTCCGCCAACGAAACCTCACCCCTGCGATCATTTTTCTCACCTCGAGACGGGCCTGCGACGAAGCGATGCAATCCTTCGAGCGCAGCCAGGTGACGCTGCCGAAAGCGCAACAGGAACAGATTGCCCGTGTCCTGACGCAGGTGACCGAGCAGTTTCCCAGCATTGCTGAACATCCCTTGATAGAGACCGTCCAACGCATTGGCGTCGCCGCGCATCATGCCGGACATTTGCCGTCCTGGAAGATCGCCGTGGAAGAATTGATGCGCACGGGATCGTTGGATGCCGTCTTTGCCACGACCACGCTCGCAGCCGGCGTGGACTTTCCTGCTCGCACGGTAGTGGTCACGCAGTCCAGCATCCGGAAAGCGCGCGACTTCACCGATCTCACCGCGAGCGAAATCCAACAATTGGCCGGCCGCGCCGGTCGCCGTGGCAAGGACCTCGTCGGGTTCGCCGTCATCACCCCGTCTCCCTATATCGATCTGACGGTCTTGACCAAGGGACTCACGGGACAGCCTGAGGCGATCCACAGCCAATTCGTCATCAGTTACCCGATGGTCTTAAACCTGCTCAAGGCGCACCCACGCGAACAGATTCAATCCATCCTGGCCAAAAGCTTCGCGCAGTTTCAATTGAACCAGCGCACGGCCGTGCTCGAAACGAAACTCGACAGCCTGCGCGCCGAGATGGAGCCGTTCGGCCCCCGTGTCTGTTCCGATTGGATTACGCAGTGGCAAGTCTTCGAACAGGCCCGTAAACGAAAGAAACCCCGCAGCCCTTTCGCCCGGCAGGAATCGCCCGATGTGGCCGCGCGCCTGCACTTCCTGACGCCCGGGCGCGTCGTGGGTGTCACCCGTGGACGCGGAATCATCCTGCGCCAATACCGCAGCAAGGGCCAACATGCGCCGATGGT
>DAONAB010000218.1:2005-5761 GCA_035400805.1 Nitrospira sp.
TGTCAGCGCGATTTCCCACGCGCCTCGCGGGTGCGTCAGGAGATCCAACGCCATATCAAATCGATTCAGGCCCTCCAAACCAGCTTGTGGCACCGGTTTCAAGAGCGCATCGATGTCTTGGAAAAATTCGGCTACCTCAATGCCAATGCCCAGCTCACGGCCGACGGCGAATGGGCGCGACTGATTCGTATCGATCACTCGCTGCTGATCACTGAACTGATTCGAGCTGAAGCCTTCGGCGCCATCGATCCGCCGCTTCTAGCCGCCATCATGGCGAGCATTGCCCATGACGACGATCGTCCCGGTTCGTTTCCACGTGGAACCGCCGGGCTCGTCACATTGCTATTTCAGGTGCGAAAGCTGGCGGAGAGTTTGACGCCCCACGAGGCGCCGCCGATGCTGCGGGCCGACGTGGCGGCACTGACCGAACGCTGGGTGTCCGATCAGACGCTCACCTGGATTGGATTGGCCCGGCTGACGACCATGGCCGAAGGCGACATGTTCCGGCTCTTCGCCCGTACGATCGAATTCTTGTCACAGTTGAAAACCTTGAAAGCCACCCATCCATCCCTGGCGGAATCAGCCGATCATGCCATCACCGCGATGCGACGTGGCGTGCTGGAGGAACTGCCATGAGTGCGTCGTTCGGGAAGCGCGCGCGTCCCACGAGTGTGGATGGAACAACGCAGCATCCCGTTGCCATTGTACGTTGTCGGTTTCACGCTTCACGCTTGACGAGGCTTGCATGACGACCCACGAACTCGAACAGCTGTTGATGCAACAACCGGTCTCTCTGCTCCACCGATTGGCACGGGGACGGATCAGCCGGCACTTTCGCTCCGGGAAACGTAAGCTGGTCGACTTGCTCCTGCAAGCGTCCGCCGAAAATCGTCCAGGATTGGAGTCCGACCTGCAGACCTTGATCGAGCAGCAAGCTGAACGGCCACAACCAGCGCCGGTCGAAAAACCGCGACCCGCCCCGAGTCCTCCCCGCCAGGCGGTCCCCGCCCCATCCCGCCCGCACAGGAGTGACGACCACGGTCATCATGAACCGCCTGTCTCACTCCACGAATGGCTGTCAGGGATCGGTGTGCCGCCGCCGCAACCGTTTGTTCCGGATGCCTGGCAAGTGGAGGCGCTGGCGAAACTGGCAGAAACCGATGTGGTTGTCAGCGTCCCGACCGGGAGCGGCAAGACCTATGTGGCAATTGAGGCAACCGCCCGCGCGATGCGCGAGAGTCGCACCGTCATCTACACGTCACCGCTCAAGGCGCTCTCCAACACGAAATTTACTGAGTTCTCCCGCGTATTCGGCCCCGGGCAGGTCGGCATCCTGACGGGGGACCGCCGGGAGCATAGCCAGGCCCCCCTCCTGATTATGACGACGGAGATCTTGCGCAATCTGCTGTATGACGCAGCCGGAGGCGAGATCGATGTGCGCCTGGACACGCTGGGTCTGGTGATTATGGATGAATCGCAGTACCTGGCCGATCCTGAGCGCGGTGTCGTGTGGGAAGAAACGTTGATTTTCTGCCCCTCGCAGGCCCGCCTCCTGCTCCTATCGGCCTCCATCGGCAATCCTCAGGATATTGCCGACTGGTTGACCGCGATCCGGCCGACTCCGTGCTCGCTCATTCGCCACACCAAACGATCGGTTCCGCTGCGAGCCGGTTACCTGCATCCGAACGAAAAGCTTACACCGCTGTTTCGAACCGCCGGCATCCCCTACGGCCAGCCCCATCTCCTTCACCCGGAAGCCAAGCGGCTGTTCATGGAATACGAAGAAGAGACCGGGCCTTCCCGCTCACGCTGACAACGTAGTCCGTGAAGCCTCTGCTCCACAGCCCGCTCGCCTTCCCGCTATCTACGCAAGGCCACTGACGGGTGGTGAATTGAATCGTGGGACTGAGAATCCACGCTTCAGAGGGAGCACGCACACAAAGCCTGACAGGTGCGAAATGATCCTTACAAGGATTGACGTTGCTGAGACCTGCGGTCCTCGCTGCTAGAACGTATAGGTCAGCCCGACCGTCGGGCCGTGCCGGAGCGTTTGGAACTGAGTCAAGGGCGCGGATGCCGTGGACCCGTCTGAACCATACAATTTCCACTGGTCGTTGACGAGAACCCGGTTCCACCAGACGCGGTAGCCTCCCGTGAGATACAGACGATCCCAGAGTTTCACCCGCAGATTGAAGTCGGACGTAGTGCCTATTCCGAGACCGGTCATTCGAAAACTCGGATCTTGCGTGAGGTCTGTCCGAAGGTGGTGGACGTCCTCATTGTTTAAGTAGGACAACAGCATCGCCACCTTGGCCTCGACGCTGAGACGGCGATCGAACTTATATTCCAGTTCCCCGCCTACACGTCCCGAAAACCATGTGGTTGTGTTCGTAATGACTGCTTGATTGCGAAATCCGACGGTGCCGGCAGGAGAACAGCGAAACTCTGAACTGGGCGCTGCGGCGGTGGTACATTCCGCCTGAGTCACGCCCGTGGCCACATGCCGTTCCCGCCAATACTGTAATCCTACAAACACCCCCAGCGTCCCCTTGTTGTCCTGGAAGGTATGCGCTGTCGCTCCCACATCACCGTTGAGGTACCAGAGATTGTCCCCGCCGATGTCGCTGTAGGTTCGTGAAAACCGGTGCTCGCCGCTTACAGTCGCCCCTTGGGACGCAGCGCCCTGCGCGCTCAAAAAATCGTCATCCGTCAGACGCCCTCCGCCGATAGCCCCGTACCCGAACGCGCCGCGGAAGTAGATCTTGTTCTTCAGCTGCACCCGACCGGTGATTTCGGTCACATTCGTACCCGTGTCTTTGTATTTCAGTTTGGAACTGGGATTTCCGAGATTCGGATCCAGACCGGAAGCATTGTGGCTCCAGACAGTTTCCCCCTGACTGAACCATTCGGAGATTTTGAGATCGACTTGCGCCACTGACGAAGACTGGGCCGGAGGAACCTGCGCCTCAGCCGGGGCAGGAATGCACGCCGTGACGCAAAGGCACATCGTACAGAACGCACATCGTAGTGAGATCATAGGTGAAGCACTCCCTAGCCATCCGGGCCGAAGATCCGTCTGCAGGACCGCGAGACTACGTACCCCGGCCGGAACAGCGCGCCCACTGATACCTTACCTGTCGTGCATGGTCAACAACTTTCTCGGCCCTAGTCGGGTCTATCGCTCGCCCATCGGAATGAGCCCATTGAGGATGACTGAACAACCTCGCCATTGACTACCATGCGTGTCGATTTTGTACACCGAAGTGCCACGAGCCTACAGGAGGAAAAATTTTCCTAGAGCATTTGTACGTGACAGATATTCACGCAAGATACGTGAGACGAGTAAAATTTTTGCTTGCCTATTCGCGTTTGATCCGTTAGGGTCGGCTCTGAAAGATATCCTGACGGGATTCTCACCGAACTCCGCTGAGCGATTCCCGACAATCAACTAAGAAGAACGCCGAAGCAGTTTGTTGTGGCACACCTGTTGCTCACCGACAATTGTTTCCATTTTTCATTTCAGGAAGATCACCTAAGGGAGCACCGACTATGACGGCACAGCCTTTCACACCGACTCAGCACCCACCACGCGTTATGAGAGGACATGCGGCGGGACATCTTGTGGTCTTGATGCTGATGTTGTGGATGTGCGGCTGGATCGCCGGAGGGTCGAACGCATTCGCACAGAATATTCAATTCAGTCCGAGCGCCCTTTCCTTGACGGTTGCGCAGGGAGGGACGGCTACCGGCACCCTG